>NZ_SMKS01000162.1:0-440 GCF_004348435.1 Saccharopolyspora terrae
ATCTTGGTCGACAACCCTTCTACCAGGGGCCTCACCATGCCCAGCGCCGCCCCGCTCCAAGTTCATCCCCACCGAATCCGGAAATCCTTACGCCCCAACACGGCCCGATCAGGATGAAAAGACCTCACTGCATAGCGGCTTCATGTAATGCTCGCGGATCAGCAGGCCGAATGGGGTTTTCACCCGTACGGGGTGTAACACTTGACGAAGGTCAAGTGACGCTTAGCGATTTCACCTTTTCGCCTGACGGCGTCGGCGGCATGTCCGATACGCACGGATCGCGGCTCAGCAGCAGACTGGTCGGCACAACTCCAAACACAGGGAGTCGCATTGCCTGCAGAAATAGCACCGCTGCGGCGCAAGCCCGTGCAGCAGCGGAGTGCCCAACGAGTGGAGAAGATGCTCGCCGCCACGGCCGGCCTCATCGACGAGGTGGGCTA
>NZ_SMKS01000044.1:0-50167 GCF_004348435.1 Saccharopolyspora terrae
GGGGTGGCGTGGGGCGACCGTCGGGGTTCGGATGCCGGGAGTGGCGGCCCTTGGCATGGTCGTCACGCTCGTCGTTCACGAGTTGGCCTCCAGGACAGGCGTCGGGGCGACGCCGGTGATGCGTTCACGTCGGGGGTGCGCCGCATCGGCGCGTGCGGGCGTGCCGGGTGCACGACCGAATCTCACTCCGCTGCAGTCTTGCGCCCGGATCGGCCGTCGTTCAAGCCGTTGGTCCCGAGAACGTAAGACAGCACCAGGTGGTTCCAGTTACATGTGCGGCACACCTCGACGACGTAGACGTTGAACTCCTCGAACAGGTTGGCCATCCGGTCCAGCTCTTCGGGTTTGCGCGCCGATCCGGACGCGTGCTTGAGAGCGTCGCCGAACACCCAGGAGACCTGGGTCAGCTCTTCCTTCCTGCACACGGGGCAGGTGGTGTCGCTGGGTTCACCGTGGAACTTCGCCGCCTGGATCAAGTACGGGTCGGCGTCGCAGACCTCCATCACCCCGACGCGGCCAGCGTGCAACTGCGCGAGGAGCGCTCGGCGCTGCAACGCGTAGTCGACCACTTGCCGTTGGGTCCGCACGACCACAGGGTACGTGCCGCCCCAGCGCGCTCCATGCGCCGTTCAGGGCAGGCGGGTATCTCCGCCACCACGTGCGGTGACGCCGAACACCTCTGACCCCGCTCGATGATGAGTCGCGATATATCGGCGCGATATACTCCGCCGGGTGCCCCTGCCAGCGCTGGCAGTCCTTATTATTCGCGGCGCCTATTAGACGCTCGTAGGAGGTGCAGATGCTCGAACTCGCGGTGCTCGGGCTCCTGCACAGCTCCTCGATGCACGGGTACGAGCTGCGGAAACAGCTGAACGACACGCTCGGCGTGTTCCGCGCGCTCTCCTGCGGATCGCTGTACCCGACGCTGCGCAGGCTGTGCCGGGCAGGGCTGATCGAAGAGGAATCGGACGCCGAGGAGTCCAAGGCGTGGGGCCGCCGCGCCCGCCGCGTGTACCGCATCACCGCCGCCGGTGAGCAGCGCTTCAACGAGCTGGTCGCCGACAGCGGCCCCCGTTCCTGCGAGGACAACGCCTTCGGCGTGCACGTGGTGTTCTTCTCCCGCACGCCCGCCGAGGCGCGCATGCGCATCCTGCTGGCCCGGCGCCGCCGGGTGGAGGAACGCCAGGAGGGGCTGCGCAGCGCGTTGGCCCGTTCCGGCGAATGCCTCGACCGCTACACGCGGGAACTGCACCGGCTACGGCTGGACCACAGCGAGCGCGAGGTTCGCTGGCTGGACGAGATCATCGAGACCGAACGCGGCGAGCAGGCAGCTGCCTCGACGTCCGGGCGGCCCGATGCCGGTGGGTACCCAGATGCGGGTGATCCGCCACCGGCTCACATCAAGCAAGGACACGACAGATGACCAAGAAGGAGGGCCCTGCCATGGGCGGAGATCGTCCCGGTCGCTCGGTGCGAGTGGCGATCGTCGGCGTTGGGAACTGCGCTGCATCGCTGGTGCAGGGTGTGCACTACTACTCCGACGCCGATCCGGACACGAGGGTGCCCGGGTTGATGCACGTCGCCTTCGGCGACTACCACGTCAGCGACGTGAAGTTCGTCGCCGCGTTCGACGTGGACGCCAAGAAGGTCGGCCGGGATCTCTCCGAGGCCATCGTCGCCAGCGAGAACAACACCATCAAGATCGCCGACGTGCCGCCGCTGGGCGTCACCGTGCAGCGCGGGCACACCCACGACGGACTCGGCCGGTTCTACCGGGAGACCATCGAGGAGTCCGACGAGCAGCCGGTCGACGTGGTCCAGGCGCTGCGCGACGCCGAGGTCGACGTCCTGGTGTCCTACCTGCCGGTGGGCTCCGAGGACGCCGACAAGTTCTACGCGCAGTGCGCCATCGACGCGGGCGTGGGCTTCGTCAACGCCCTGCCGGTGTTCATCGCCTCCGACCCGGAGTGGGCCGCCAAGTTCACCGAGGCCGGCGTGCCGATCGTCGGTGACGACATCAAGTCGCAGGTCGGCGCCACCATCACGCACCGCGTGCTGGCCAAGCTGTTCGAGGACCGGGGCGTGCACCTGGACCGCACGATGCAGCTCAACGTCGGCGGCAACATGGACTTCATGAACATGAAGGAGCTGGAGCGCCTGGAGTCGAAGAAGACCTCCAAGACGCAGTCGGTGACTTCGCAGGTCGACCGCGACCTGGGCAAGCGCAACGTGCACATCGGTCCGTCGGACTACGTGCCGTGGCTGGACGACCGCAAGTGGGCCTACATCCGGTTGGAGGGACGCGCCTTCGGCGACGTGCCGCTGAACCTGGAGTACAAGCTCGAGGTGTGGGACTCGCCGAACTCGGCGGGGATCATCATCGACGCGATCCGCGCCGCCAAGATCGCCAAGGACCGCGGCATCGGCGGCCCGATCCTGTCGGCTTCGTCGTACTTCATGAAGTCGCCGCCGGAGCAGTACTCCGACTCCGACGCCTACCAGGCGGTCGAGGACTTCATCGCGGGCGAGGACGAGCGCTGAGCCGTCGCGAAGCGGAAGCGGGGCACCCACCTCACCGTGGGTGCCCCGCTTCGTTCAGCAGGGGTTACTTGACCCACGCGGTACCTCCTTCCCGGTTGACGACCAGGCTCTCGGGGCGATCGAGTTGTCGTCGTGCGTGGCGGTGCCGGAACCTCAGACGCCGCCCGGACCCGGCCGCTAGGCCTGCACCTTCGCGGTGAGCTGCTGTTCCGCGCGGGCCAGGACCGAGTGGACGGAGGCGAAGCCATCGGTGGTCACCCAGGAGACCCGCAGGACGGGGCGGACGCGCTTGCGGCCGATGCGCATCGGCCAGCCGGCCACCTCGCGCGCCTGGGCGGCGATCCGCTCGCCCGTTCCGCTGGGGTGCTCGGCGATCACCGCGAACTCGTCCCCTCCGTAGCGGGCCACGGTGTGCTCGTCCTTGAGGCCTTCGCGCAGCCGCCCGGCCAGCGTCGACAGCAGCTCGTCGCCGCGCTCGAAGCCGTGCGTGGCGTTGAAGTCGGCGAGCCGCTGCACGTCGATGAGCACCAGGGTCGACAGCGTGCCGCGGGAGCGGGACCGGACCAGCGACTGCTGCAGCCGGTCGAGCAGGAGCACGCGACCGGGCAGACCGGTCAGCGGGTCGAGCAGGCCGGAGGAGTGCGAGACGTCGGTGTGCACGGACTGCAGCAGGACGAGCACTCGCCTGCGACCCTGCACGGTGACGGCGTGGTAGTCCGCCCAGATGCGGCTCTCGGTGCGACCGCTGATGATGACGAGCGGGATGGACAGCGGGCAGCCCGCGCGCAGCACCTGACCGGCCAGGTCGGCCCAGTCCGGCATGGACGCGCCGGTGTCGTCGCGGACCTCCCAGTCGCGGGGACGGGTTCCGGTCAGCAGATCGGCCCGGTCGAGCTGCATCAGCTCGGCGGCGACGTCGTTGGTGGCCAGCACCTGGCCGCGGTCATCGGTCAGCAGCACCCCGACGTTCAGCCCGCTGACGAGCTCGTCCCACACGGGTGCCAGCTGGGCCGCAGCCACGTCAAGGACACTCATTCGGCCCCCTCCCTCCCCACCAAACGGAGCAGTCCGTCTGAGCCTCCCCTTGTGGTGGGTCGCATTTCAAGAGCGAAGCGACCACCCGTAATGGTGGTTTCACGCTCCGCTTATAACGCTGCGTCAGGGGCTTGACCACACCTTCCCCACGAGTCACCTCGATGATCGAATTTTGATCATTCGTGCAGGTGAAACACGATCGAGAAGGCCTGTGCGAAACGCCTCGCGGGCACTACCGATAGAGAGTGCGTCACGAACGGGCTTCCGCCCGACGCCGAGCGTCCGACTGCGCCGAGGCCATCTCTACCCTTGAGCGGCAGTGGTAGCCGAGAGGATGGTGCATGCCAATGCCCGGAACCGCGGATCTGGTTCCGCTGGCCGAGCGAATGCGTGGTCACAGGTCGTTGCTGGCCGTCATCGCGATCGCCGAGCTGATCGCCATCGTGGTGGTCTCGACGGTCAACACCCACGACCACATCGACGGCGAGGTCTACCGGCAGGGCGCCCAAGCGCTGCTGGGAGGTCGCGATCTCTACCACAACCTGCCGCCCACCGAGTCCGGTCTGAAGCTGCCGTTCATCTACCCGCCGTTCGCGGCGATCGTGTTCGCGCCGCTCGCGCTGGTGCCCAAGGCGGCGTCCACCGCGGTGATCATGCTGGTCAGCCACCTGGCGCTGCTGACCACGCTGTACGTGGTCCTGCGGGAGTCGACGTTCCTGCAGGCCCACCGGGACCGGGTGCTGATGGTGACCGCGGCCGTGCTGCCGATCGCGACGATCAGCGAACCGATCATGGAGACGATCACCTACGCGCAGATCAACATCGTGCTGATGGCGCTGGTGGTGGTGGACCTGCTGTGGCGGGTGGAGGGCACCAAGAAGCTGCCCTACCCGCGCGGCCTGCTGATCGGCATCGCCGCGGGCATCAAGCTCACGCCGCTGGTGTTCCTGCTCCTGCCGCTGCTGCGACGGGACTTCCGGACGATCGCGGTGTCGCTGCTGACCTTCGTCGCCACGGCCCTCGTCGGCCTGCTGATCACCTTCGACAACGCCCGCCGGTTCTGGCTGCACGAGATGTTCGCCAACAGCCACGTCAACTTCGGGCCGAAGTTCACCGGTGACGCCTCGACCTACGCGGGCAACCAGTCGCTGAAGTCGCTGCTGTCGAAGCTCAGCGCGCCGAACCTGACGCTCGTGCTGGGCCTGCTCGCGGTGCTCGTGCTGGGGCTGGCGGTGCTGGGGATGATCAACGCCGTCCGGCAGCGGGACCTGCCCACCGCCGTGGTGCTCAACGGCGTGCTCGGTCTGCTGCTCTCGCCGATCTCCTGGTCGCACCACTGGGTCTGGGCCATCCCCGGGCTGGTGCTGCTGGCAGGCGCGGCGTACGTGCGGCGGGACTGGGCGATGCTGCTGATGACGACGCTGATCAGCGGGTTCTTCATGATGGGCCCGCACTGGAAGATGCCCCAGGGCAAGGGCCTCGAGCTGACCTGGAACGTCTTCGAGCAGTTCGTGGGCAACTCCTACGTCTACTTCGGCGTCGCCTACCTGGCCTACAACGGCTACCTGTGGTGGCGCGAACGCGACCGGACACCGGTCGACATCCCGCGGTCGGAGGAACCCGCGGTGACCCCCTGACGCGAGAAGGCCCCGTCCGCTTCCAAGTCACAGCGGGCGGGGCCTTCTCGTGCGGCGGGATCAGACGCGGTGCATGACCACGGTCTCGGCGTTGTCGAAGCGGTGCATCAGCTCGGGGCTGATGGCCGGCATCGGCAGGGTGACGTCGGGGGCACCGGCCATGCCGGACAGCAGCGGCAGGTCGGACCGGGACGCGACCATCGTGTGCGCCGGGAGGACGGTCTCCTCCAGCGCGGCGGTGATCCGGCTGGGCGTCGGAGCCGAGGTCTGGCCGTTCTGCAGCGCGTTGAGCTCGCCGAAGCCCGGGATCGGGGCGGACAGGCCGGGACCGCTGCGCTCGACCGTGCCGGGCACCTTGGACAGCTCCAGCAGCGACAGGCCGGACAGCGGCGGCACCTCGGTGGCCGGGGCCTGCCGCTCGCCCGGCACGTGCAGCGGCACGAACTCCACCGGCGCGGCCGGCGGAGCGGGCGGTTCGGCCAGGGCCGCGGACAGCACCAGCGGCGGCACGGTGCGCAGGTCGCTGCGCAGTCCGCCCACGTCGGCGGAGGTCAGGTCGACCGAGTCGGTGGCCAGCAGGCCGCCGGTCTCCACAGGGGCCTCCTCGCGCGAGGCCAGGGCGCCTTCGTAGAGCTCCATGATCCCGTTGGCCGGGGCGAAGCCGTCGAAGTAGACGAGGTCGTCGTGCGGGATGACCAGCTCGGCGGTCTGCGGTCCGCTGTCGGGGACCCGGTCGCGGACGACGTCACCGATGGGCGCGGACCAGCTCAGCGAGCGGTGGAAGCCCTCGGCCGGGGTGGTCGGCGCGCTGCCCTGCGGCGAGCGGCGCAGGTCGAGCGGCGTGGCCTCGGACGGGTCGGCCGCCCAGCCGGCCAGCTTCAGCGGCGAGTCCTGGAACCGCAGCGCCGGGATCTCGCGCGTCAGCTCGTTGGCGGACTCGTCGAGCTGGCCGCGGCGGGATTCGACCACCGGGCTGTTGTGCTGCGCACCCTCTGCGAACAGGTCCCCGGCCAGGCAACGGCCGAGCGGCGCAGTGTCGTCGAGCGCGGGCGGGAACACCGACTCTCCCAACGGCATCGGACGCTGTTGACAGGCATCCCCGGCGGAAGCGACCCCCGTACCGACGGCCAGCATGCCACCAGTGACCAGCGCGGTCTGAACGCCGCGCTTCGCCCAAGTCTGCATGGATCTTCTCCTTAACCAGGCTCCCCGCGTTCCGGGGGAAAATCAACTTCGAACGCCGCACCGTCATCAGAAATTGATCATGTGATCGGGTCGGCGGTGGACTCAGATCGCGAAGTCGCCGGCACGCGCGTTCGCCACGCTGCGAATCGCTGCCGGTCGGCGGGTCAGTCAGGGGTCGCGCCGGGGCGAGGGGACGGCACCCCTCGCAGCACCTCGGCGCGGTCCTGCGCGCAGGCGTCCGGACGCGCTCCGTCGGCGAGCGGTGCCGCCGGGTACCGGCCGGGGAGGCCGGTACCCGGTTGCTGGCCGTCCGCCGTCTTGGCGCAGCCGGTCGACGCGGGCAGTGCGGTGTTCACGGCCGGGCGTTCCGGCTCGGGGGTGTTCGGGGTGACCGGAACGGGTTGTCCGGCCACCCGGACCGAAGCGTCCACCTGCGGGGATGCCGTGGACGGCTCGGGGTCGGGGGTGTTCGCGGCCGCCGGTGGCCGCGGGCCGTCCGCCTGCCGGTCCGGCCCGTCGGCGGGCTCGACCGGCGATGCCGCGGGCTCGATGCCCTGCGGCGTCCGGGCGGGTTCGGTGGTCGCGTCGTCGTTGCCGCCGGGGAGGAGTTGTCCGACCGGTTCGTCGGGCACCAGGGCCAGCGGGTCCAGGTCGTCGAGCGGGAACGAAGCGGGGTCCGCCTGTCGCACGTTCTCCAGCGCGGTCGCCGGGAGGTCCGCGGCGTCGCCGGTGAGCGCGGCGGCCTCGGACAGCACCGGAGCTTCGGCGAGCGCGTCCGTCGGCGTCCCGGATTCGGCTTCCGCGGGCTGACCGACCAGCAAGGCCGCGGAGGTTCCGGCGACCGCGGTGCCCGCCAGGACCAGGGCACGGCCCAGCAACCGCCGTCCGGCGGTCTGCGTCGTACGGTCACGGACGGACATCGCGGTGCCAGAACCTCCTCGGCCTGCTGTTGCTCCCCCACGGAGCTTCGTCCTCCCTCGCGACCGGAACTCTGTCAAAACAAGGTCGTCTTCCGTAAGCGCAGAGAAGCCAGTTCGCTACATCGTGTTACAGACTTCGACTTGCCGATCCGCCCGAACCGGACATCCCGCCCCCCACAGGCCTCCCCGGGGCGAACCCGATCACGGCGGTATTCGGGGTCCGGATCACGGCGGTGGTCCGTTCGAACCCGGAACACCGCCGTGATCAGGTGCCGGAGCACGGCCGTGATCCGGGTCGACCCGGCCCGGTCGGGGGTGGAGGTTCGTGGGGGTGCCCGTTGTGGGGATGCGGGGTCGAGATCGGGGATACGGTTGCGGTGTGAGCGACCTGAAGATCAGCAATCCCGACGACGCCTCGACGGCGATCCCCCGGGTTCTGCGGGTTTCCGCGGCGGTGAGCTGGCGCATGCTGGTGATCGCCGCCGCCTTGTACGTGACGGGCATGATCATCACGCGGATCTACGTGGTCGTGATCCCGGTGGCGATCGCGCTGCTGCTGGCCGCGCTGCTGGCACCGCTGGTGTCCTGGGTGGCGGGGCGCAAGGTGCCCCGGGCGCTGGCGACGGCGATGGTGCTGGTCGGCGGTCTCGCGGTGGTCGGCGGTGTGCTGACCTTCGTCGTCAACGCCTTCATCAACGGCTTCCCGGACCTGCAGCGCCAGGTCGTGGCCAGCCTCGAAGCGATGCGGCAGTGGCTGGCGGTCTCGCCGCTGCACCTCAACGACGACCAGATCGCCAACTACATCCAGCAGGCGCGTGACTGGTTGCAGTCCAACCAGGCGGTCCTGACCAGCGGCGCGCTGTCCACCGCGAGCACGTTCGGCAACCTGCTGACCGGGATCGTGCTGGCGCTGTTCACGCTCATCTACTTCCTCTACGACGGCCGCCGCGTGTGGCTGTTCGTGGTCCGCCTGGCGCCGCGCCAGGTCCGGCACCGGGTGGACAACGCGGGGATCGCCGGGTTCACGTCGCTGGTCGGCTTCGTGCGCGCGACCGCGCTGGTCGCGGTGGTGGACGCGCTCGGCATCGGCCTGGGCCTGGTGATCCTGGGCGTTCCGCTGGCGATCCCGCTGGCCGCGCTGGTGTTCCTCGGCGGGTTCGTGCCGATCGTGGGTGCGGTCGCCTCGGGTGCGGTCGCGGTGCTGGTCGCGCTGGTGACCAAGGGCTGGGTCGTGGCGCTGATCGTGGTCGGCATGGTGCTGCTGGTCCAGCAGCTGGAGGGCAACGTGCTCCAGCCGCTGATCCTCGGCCGCGCGGTGCAGATCCACGCGCTGGGCGTCGTGCTGGCGATCAGCATCGGCGTGGTCATCAACGGCATCGTCGGCGCGCTGCTGGCGATCCCGCTGGTCGCGGTGCTCAACTCCGCGATCCGGGAGTTGATCGCAGCCGAGGAGGAGCTACCGGACACCACCGGCATCCCCCTGGAACCCTCAGCACCCGCCGACGCCGAGCCCGCGGAGGAGAAGCCCGCGGAAGACGAACCGGGGGACGACGAGAAGAAGGACTGAGGGTCGGCGGCGGAGACCGCGTCAGGCGACGGTGACGACGTTGCGGCCGGCTGCTTTGGCGGCGAGCATCGCGGCGTCGGCGGCCACCAGGAGGTCGGTGAGCTCGTAGTCGAACCGGCCGGTGGTCGCCACGCCGATGCTCACCGTCAGGCCGGTGAGCTCCCGCTGGTCGCCGTGGATGTCCCGGGTGTCCACCGACAGCGCGGACGTGGACACCCGGATCCGGTCGGCGACCCGGTAGGCCGTCTCGCCCTGGGTTCCGGGCAGCAGCACCACGAACTCCTCGCCGCCGAATCGACCGACCAGGTCCTCGCTGCGGACGTTCTCCTGCAGCATCTTCGCGAACTTGGCCAGCACCGTGTCGCCGGCCAGGTGGCCGAGCTCGTCGTTGACCCGCTTGAAGCGGTCCAGGTCCAGCAGCAGCAGGGCGACCGGCTGCTGCCGCTGACGGGCGCGCATCAGCTCCACGCGCGCGATGCGCTCCCAGTGCGAGGAGTTGGCCAGGCCGGTCTTGCCGTCGTTCTGGGCGGTCCGCCGCCACTGCGGCAGCTGGCTGGCCAGGTCCAGCAGGACCATCGGGGGACCGGCGAGCAGCGCGGCCAGCGGCTCCTGCGACATCGCGACCGCGAGCAGTCCGCCGAGGCTCGCCGCGACGATGCCCAGCAGCACGTCGATCGGCTCACCCAGCACTGTGGAGCGCGGTGCTCCGGGCGTGCGCAACCGGATCCCGCCCGCGACCACCGAGGCGCGCACCACCAGCAGCACCACGCCGACGGCGAAGAAGTTCACCGCCGTCCACACCGGCTCGTTCCACCCGGCGACCAGCCGCGCGGCGAACGTGGCGACGGTGGTGGCCGCGGTCGTGAACAGCCAGCGGTGCGCTTCCGGCCGGTCGTGCAGGACGCCGTGCAGCGTGGGTCCGAGCAGCAGCAGGACCAGGAGGTTGGTTGGCAGCAGCAGGATTCCGGCCGCCAGGTAGACGATGTGCAGCGTCCACGGGTTGCGCCGGATCTGCCGCCGGAGGTTGATCGACACGGAGGTGATCACGATGGTCGCGCCGGCGGTCGAGGCGAGCACCGCGAAGTTCAGCAGATCGTCGGAGTCCGGTCGCCGCCCGGTCACGAACACGAGCACGACCAACGCCAGCGCCAGCGCTTGGACCAACAGGACGTAGCCGATCGCAGCAGGGCGCATGCGCCACAACAACCAACCGCCCATTCGGTCACCTCCCGCCCGGAGCCTGGCACAGCGAATGAGCGCACCGAAGCACAACGTGAAAACGGGAACGGCGTTTCGCGGCGAACGCCCCCAACCGGGCGTCGCGGATCGGCGGTTCGGAGCAGTGCGACGCATTTCGCTTTCCCGGCCACGCGATTCCGCAACGGCGCCCTCGTGGGGCAGGATGGGCGCTGGGGAGGAGTTCGAGTTGACCGGTTGGCAAGCATCGCCGACGCCACCTCAGGTGGCCGACGGCCGAACGCCGCTGTGGCGGGGGCACAACGTCTTTCGCGTCGTGACGTTCCTCTACGCCGCGGTCATGTTCTTCGTCTTCTTCGACGCCTACGAGCGGCCGTGGCTGGCGGCGATCTGCCTCAGCTGCATGGCGGTGTGGACGGCCTTCACGGTGTGGCGCTACCGGACCCGAGCCGGGCGCACCAACCGGCTGGTGGCCGCCGACGTCGTGGTGGTCAACGCGCTGTTCCTGCTCAACGAGTTCATCCTCACCGAAGCGCACATGCACTCCTCGAACCCGTCGGTGGTGACGGTCTGGCACTCCACCGGGGTCACCGCGGCGGCGGTGCAGTGGGGGATGAAGGGCGGTGTCACCACCGGAATCCTCGCCGCCGCCGGCAATCTGCTGGTCCGGGGCCGCACCGGATCGGACATGGCGCTGGACACGCTGCTGCTGGTCGGCGTGGGTCTGGTGATCGGCCTGAACTCCGACACCGCGCGCCGCTCCACCGAACGGCTCGCGCAGGCGCTGCGAGCCGAAGCCGCCACGGCGGAACGGGAACGGCTCGCCCGGTCCATCCACGACAGCGTGCTGCAAGTGCTGGCGCGGGTCCGCAGGCGCGGCGCGGAGCTCGGCGGCGAGGCGGCCGAACTGGCGGAACTGGCCGGGGAGCAGGAGATCAAGCTGCGCTCCCTGATCGCCACGAATCCGGAGACCACAGAGGACGGTGAGACCGATCTCGCGGCCCGCCTGCAGGTGTTCCGCACCGCGCGGGTGCACGTGTCGGTGCCGGGCAACCCCGTCCGGTTGAGCGAGCAGCTCAGCGCCGACCTCGCGGCGGTGGTCCGGGAAGCGCTGGCCAACGTCGACAAGCACGCGGGCGCTCAGGCCCAGGCCTGGGTGCTGCTGGAGGAGCTGCCGGACGAGGTGGTGCTCAGCGTCCGCGACGACGGACCGGGCATCCCCGAAGGGCGGTTGGACGAGGCTGCCGCCGAAGGGCGGATGGGGATTGCGAAATCCATCCAGGGTCGGGTCGCCGCGCTGGGTGGGAAGATCAGTCTCGACACCGCGCCGGGCGAGGGCACCGAGTGGGAGGTCCGGGTCCCGCGCGTTCCGGAGTTGAAACGCCGCCGAGGAGGACAGCGATGAGCGAACCGCCGGTCACCGTGATGGTCGTCGACGACCACCCGATGTGGCGGGACGGGGTCGCGCGCGATTTGAGCGAGCGCGGTTTCGACGTCCGCGCCACCGCGAGCGATGCCGCGTCGGCGTTGCGCATCGCGCGGACGGTGACGCCGGACGTGGTGCTGATGGACCTCAACCTCGGCGACACCTCGGGCGTTCAGGCGACGCTGCAGATCACCCAGGAGATCCCCGGCACCCGGGTGCTGGTGCTGTCGGCCAGCGGTGAGCACGCCGACGTGCTGGAGGCGGTGAAGGCCGGCGCTTCGGGCTACCTGGTCAAGTCCGCCTCGGCGGAGGAGCTGGTGGACGCGGTCCGCCGCACCGCCGCGGGCGACGCGGTGTTCACAGCGGGCCTGGCGGGGCTGGTGCTCGGCGAGTACCGGCGGATGGCGATCACGCCCGATTCCGAGCACCAGGCGCCGCAGCTCACCGAGCGCGAGACCGAGGTGCTGCGGCTGGTCGCCAAGGGCATGACGGCCCGGCAGATCGCGAACAAGCTGGTGATCTCCCACCGCACGGTCGAGAACCACGTCCAGTCGACGCTGCGCAAGCTCCAGCTCCACAACCGCGTGGAGCTGGCCCGCTACGCCATCGAGCACGGCCTCGACCAGGACGGCGAGCCCGAAGAGGAGAGCTGACCTCAGCCCCCAGGAGCCGTTCGAGAGATCAGGAGTGAGCGGCGGAACCGCTGGGGTTCCGCCGCTCGCTCCGCCACGCAGAGCGATTCCTCTGAACGGCCCCCTAGGCCAGGGTCGTCTTGGTCGTCTGCCTCGCCGCGGCCGCGCTCGGTGCTTCCAGCGCGGCTTCGGCGGCCTTGCGGAACGTGGCGTGCGGGTGCTGGGCGAGCGCGGCGCCGACGGCCTGGACGGCCGAGGCGTTCATGGACAAGCTGGTGACGCCCAGACCCGCGAGGACCCCGGCCAGGTGCGGGTCGGAGGCGGCCTCACCGCAGACACCTACCGATTTGTCGACTTGTCGACCTGCCTGCCCGACCATCGCGATGAGCCGCAGCAGCGCGGGCTGCCACGGGTCGTTGAGGCCGGCGAGCGCCCCGACCATGCGGTCGGCGGCGAAGACGTACTGGGCCAGGTCGTTGGTGCCGATGCTGACGAAGTCCACCGCCTGCAGGATCTCCGCCGCGGACAGCGCCGCTGCCGGGACCTCGATCATCACGCCGACTCGATCGATCCCGTTGGCGCGAGCGCGTTCGGCGAACCAACCGGCCTCGTCCGCCGTGGCGACCATCGGCGCCATCACCGACACCTCGGCACCGGAGTCCTGCGCGGCACCGGCGATCGCTTCGAGCTGGGAGTCCAGCAGGTCGGGCCGGTCGAAGGCCACTCGCAGGCCGCGCACGCCCAGCGCCGGGTTCGGCTCGGCGCCCATGTCGAGGAACGACAGCGGCTTGTCGGCACCGGCGTCGAGGGTCCGCACGATCACGGGCTTGCCGGCGAACGGCGTGAGCACCTCGGCGTAGGCGGAGCGCTGGGTGGCGACGTCGGGTTCGACGTCGGCGCCGAGGTAGCAGAACTCGGTGCGGAACAGGCCGACTCCCTGCGCCCCGACCGCGACCGCGGTGGTGGAGTCGGTGGCCGACCCGACGTTGGCGAGCACCTTGACGGGCACCCCGTCGGAGGTCTGGCCGACGCCGTTCCAGTCGGCGTGCTCGGGTCGCTCGGCGACGCGCACGGCCACCTCGGCGTCGGAGAGCTCGACATCGCCCTCGTCCCCGTCGACGGTCGCTCCGGCGCCGGAGGCGGCCAGCACCCCGCGCACCGCGACGACCGCCGGGATCCCCAGCGCACGCGCGAGGATCGCGGTGTGGCTGGTGGGCCCGCCCTCTTCGGTGACCAGCGCGAGCACCAGCTTCGGATCCAGGTCGGCGGTGTCGGCGGGCGCGAGGTCGCGCGCCACCAGCACGCTCGGGGCGGAGAGCTCGGGAACGCCGGGCGGGGTGACGCCGTCGATCTCGGCGATGATCCGGTCGCGCACGTCGTGGACGTCGCGGGCTCGCTCGGCCATGTAGCCACCGGCGGCGCGCAGCGCGTCGGCGAAACCGTTGGCGGCTTCGTAGACGGCGCGGACGGCGGGCAGCGACCGGGTGGTGACGAGCTGCTCGGCCTGCGAGATCAGGGCCGGGTCCATGGCCATGGCAGCGGTGGTCTCCAGCACCGCCTTGGCGTCACCGCCGACCCTGGCGGCGCGCTGGAACAGCCCCTCGGCCACCGCGTCGGCGGCGGGGCGAATCCGCGCGGCCTCGGCGACCTGGTCGGCCGGGGAGGGCGTGGCGGCGGGCTCGGGCAGCGGTTCGGCGACCCGGACGATCGGCCCGGCGGCGCGGCCGGAGCTGACTCCGACACCAGTCAAACGCGACATGGTCTAGACCATACCTTTCCGAGTTGCACAGCAGAAGCGCTCGGCGCGGATACGACACACACGAGAACGCACCGCTGACGACCAGCGTAAGGACGTGTTCCCCGTTTGGCTTGATCGTGTGAGCCAGCGAGCAGTCCCGCTACTCAACGTGGGTTCCTACGTCACCCGAATGCAGCAGCGGGTGGCATTACTCATAGGTAACAACTGAGTAGCCGTACGGATCCGGCCCGCACCCCTGAAATCGCAGGCTAGAGCCATGACATTCACCGCGACGATCACCGAATCGAAACTCGACGTCGACCGGCTCGCCGAACAGCTCGCCGCCTTCGCGAGCTTCTTCGCGGCCCAGCCCAAACCGGCCGACGACGATCGTGAAACCGACCCCCGCGCCGAAATCCCCGGCCGGGTGGATCCTGTTCCAGGAGAACCGGTCGACACCAGTCACCACGACGCGTCCCAGTCCCCGGTCGCTTCGACCGGGGCACCCGGAGAACACGATCTGCGGAAATCCCGCAAAAGATCGAACAAAAGGCGCGATTGAAGCCCCCACCAGGGACAACACCGTGAATCACGAAAATCGTGTGCTCTCGGACACAAATGATTATTCCGCCTTTGATCCACCGTTCGAGCGAATTCAGGGGTCAAGGTGGATCTTTCCCCGGGGAGTTGCCGTCAAACTGAACAGGTTGTCGCTCGTCGGTATTCGCGCCATCGACGATCACAACCTGCTGTGGGCCGGCCGCAACGCCCCCCGTGCGGTCGGCCCTCAGCTCGAAACTCAGGCGGGCAGCAGGTGCGGGGCGTGCTCGGTCACCGCGGCGACGACCTCGCGGGTCGACGGGTTGACCGCCTTCCAGTCCCCGATCACCACGGTCGGCACGGTCTCGTTGCCGTCGGCGATGGAGCGCACGACGCCCGCCGCCTCCGGGTCCTGCCAGATGTCGACCTCGGTGAACTCCAGGCCGGAGCGCTGCAGCCCGGCGCGCAGCGACATGCAGAACGGGCAACCCGGCCTGCTGTAGACGGTGACTTGCTCGGCGGACATCCGACCTCCTGGTTTCCCGCACGGCTCTTCCTGTCGAGCTTGAACAACCGCGGCGCCGAAATCATTCGCACGAGACGCAGCTCATGGCTCGCACGCGCAGCCGACTGTGGAGCCCGGTGGTGACGCCCGTTACGGTCTGACCGACGTCCCACGAGGTGGACGCCATCGGAGCGGACCGAGAGGTTGGGGACATGACGGAGCTGTCACCGCGCGAACGAGCGCGGGCAGCCACCGAGCAGGACATCCGGCGGCACGCTCGGACGCTGCTCGTCGAGCGCGGCAGCGACGCGGTGACGTTGCGCGCGATCGCGCGCGAGCTGGGCATCACCGCGCCCGCCCTCTACCGCTACTACGCCTCCCGCGAAGACCTGCTGCGACAGCTGTGCGACGACATCTGCGCCGACCTCTCCGAGGAGCTGTCGACGGCGTTCGACCCGTCCAGCGAGGACTTCCTGGACCGCACCTTCGCGGTCTGCCGCCGGTTCCGCGCCTGGGCGCTGGCGCACCCGAAGGAGTTCGCGCTGGTCTTCGCCACCCCGAAGGGGCTCTCCCGGCAGCCGGACCGGTTCGCGGGCGTGTTCCTGAGCATCGTCGCCCCGATGATGTCGGAGAACCCCAACGCGGAGGAGAAGGTCAAGGCGCCGGTCGACCTGCCGGACCTGTCGGTGCAGCAGAAGTCGCTGGCCGACGCCTTCTCCCACGAGGGCATCGACATGCCGCCGGAGGCGATGGACGCCGAGGCCGTCTACTTCCTGATGCGCTGGTGGGTGCGCCTCTACGGGCACATCGCGCTGGAGGTCTTCGGCCGCTTCCCGTTCGACCTGTTCCACGCCGATCAGCTCTTCGACGCTGCCCTGCACGAGCTGGCGGCCGAGAGCGGCCTGACCTGATCCTGACTCAGTGTGGTCGGAGGGCCGCCGGGTCCAGGTAGACGTCCACCCTGGGGTGAATGAGCTCAACCGGGGTTTCGACGCGCTTGCGGTGCGCTCCGACGTAGGGCGGCGGCTCCAGCTTCGCCCGCACGCGCGCGGGTCCGACGGGCTTGGGTTCGAGCATCATGAGGCGGAAAAGCTCTGCGATCTCGTGGAAATGAGGCGATCGCGGCTTCAACGACTCGCGCAGCGCCCACACCGTCAGCGCCCCCGGTCCCGAGCCCGCGTGCTGCCCGTGGCCCCCGCGCAACGGGAAGGTCAGAAGGAAAACCGCTGTCACGAAGAGTGTTCCCGCCACCACGAGCCACCCGGGGGACAACTCCAGAAGCATGAATCCGTGAAACATGTTGTGTTAACTCCACTTTCATCAGTCCGATGTGGAGACACTAGCGACCCGTCCGGGGAGCCCCGCAACGGATCCCGGGAGGCCCCGCGAGCGGGAGCGGCCTGGGGGAGAGAGAAGGGGCGCGCGCTGATCATTCTCGGCGGATTGAGTTGATCGGAAACCGGGCATTGTAACTAACGGACGCGGTGATAACTCGAGGTTCATCATATCGGGGAATCCGATGCTCGGAGGTTGTGATTGTGTTGACGAATTCGGTTGCGCCGGTTCGCGGATTTCCGTCGTTCGGAGGAGTACCAGGCGGTCACCCCCGCGTTGTCACTGAGCGCATCTGAATGATGATCAGACGGATACCGCGAATCACGCGGGTGTCGCAATGGCACGCTACCTAGGTCACATCTTCGCTGGTCATACCGCTTGCATCGTCACGATCAGTGTTTGTTTGCGGGGTAAAGCTCTTTCGTTTGTCGCACCGCCACCGTGGTAACTTCGACGATCCCAGCGCTTTCGAATTCATTCACGCACGCTAACGACGGAGCACTCCCAAGTGGACGTGGCATTGTGGGTTGCCCTCGCGGCAATCGTAGTGATTCTGCTGGCCTTCCTGGTTTCCCTGCAGCGCCTCAAGTTCCAGATCCGCCTGCGCGACGAAGAAGCGCACCACTTGGTCACGCGACGCCTCCCAGCGCTGATGGACGCCGAGCGGGGCCTGCCCATCGACGTGCCCGGACCGCTTCGGCCCAACCTCGCCGACACCCCCTTCCACCAGGAGATGCAAACCGCCATCGGCCAGTTCGCCGGGTTCGCCGACGAGACCAGGCAGCGCGCCGACCGCGCCGCCAAGGCCACGCTGATCTCCACCATGCGCGGCGTGCAGAGCCTCGCCAACGAGCAGCAGCTCGCCATCACCGAGATGCAGCACGAGCACGACGACCCCGCCGTGCTCGCCGGCCTGATGAAGATCGACCACGCGAACTCGCAGCTCGTGCGGCGCGCCCAGGCCACCGCCGTGCTGTGCGGGACCTGGCCCGGCCAGCAGCGATCCGCCGCGCCGGTGCTCGACGTCGTGCGCGGGGCGACCTCGCGGATCCGCGACTACCTGCGGATCGAGGCGCACTCCGAGAGCGAGCTGTCGGTGTCCAGCCGGGCCGTGGAACCCGTCGTGCTCGCGCTCGCCGAACTGCTCGACAACGCGGCGCGCTACTCGCAGCCCGCCACGCAGGTCCAGGTGCACTTCCAGCCCGCCCACAACGGTCTGTCCATCGTCGTCGACGACGCCGGGGTCGGCATGAACCCCGAAGCCCGTGAACGCGCGAAAGCGCTGCTCACCGGCCGGGAAGTCGTCGACATCTACAAGCTGGGCGACCCGCCGCAGATCGGGTTCGCGCTCGCCGGCGTGCTCGCCGCGCGCTACGGGTTCAAGGTCTTCGTGGAGGCCGCCTCGCCCTACGGGGGCATGCGCGCGGTGCTGTTCCTGCCCAACGAACTGCTCACCAAGGCCGAAACACCGGCGCCCGCACCTGCGATGAACGAACCGTCCGCTGATCAGCGGACCAGCACGGGCCTGCCGAAGCGGCAGCGCCGCAGCCACGCCGTGCCGGCGCAGTCCGCCGAGCACGGGAACTGGGGAACGGGCACGCCATCGGTGATGGGCGCGTGGCAACGCGGCAGCCTCACCGGTCGCGGGTCCGAGGACGAACCGGACGACGAAAAGGGAACCTCCGCGTCATGAACAGCAACCGACAACACGACCTGGGGTGGATGCTCGACGAGGCTCTGCGGATCCCGGAGGCCAGGCACGCGATCCTGCTGTCCTCCGACGGCCTGCTGATGGCCCACTCCGCGGACATCACCTCCGACGACGCCGAGCGGCACGCCGCCGCCATGTCCGGCCTGCAATCGCTGGCACGGGCCAACTCCGCGTTCTGCGGCTCGACCGAGAACTCCTGGCAGCAGACCATCACCGAGTACGACCACGGCTACGTGTTCCTCGTCGCCGCAGGTCCGCGCGCCTACGTCGCCGCGTCGGCGGGGCACGGCGTGGACGTCGAGACCATGACCCACCGGTTGATGGAACTCGTCCAGCGGCTCGGGAAGGAACTCAGCACCGGTCAACGCGTCGGTGAGTTCGCGTGATGCGCGGTGAGCGCGCCTTAGTCCGGCCGCACGTCGTCACGCGCGGCCGGGCACGACCGTCGCGCAACACCTTCGAGATGGACACCCAGATCTACGCGGTGCGCGAAGCCCCGCCCGGCACGGCCGGTCCCGAGATGCGGCGCGTGCTCCGCCTCTGCAGCGACGGGGCGACGCCCGTCGCCGAAATCGCCGGACACCTCAAGTTGCCGATCAGCGTCACGAAAGTGCTGCTCGGCGACCTGCTGGACAGCGGCCACATCGTCACCCGCAGCGCCCAGCACGACCTGGAAGCACCGGACATCGGGCTGCTGCAGGACGTCCTGGACGGGCTTCGGGCCAGCTTGTAGAGAGCAGGAGACTTCGTGACCGACGATCGAACCCGGCTGCACGGAACGGAATTCGCCGCCGACCCGCAGGCCGTCTACCGGCGGCTGCGCCAGGCGGGTCCGACGGCTCCGGTGGAGATCGCGCCGGACGTGCCCGCCACGCTGGTGCTCGGCTACACCGAGGCGCTGCAGGTGCTGCGCGATCCTGCGAACTTCCCGAAGGACCCGCGCACCTGGCAGCGCACCGTCGCGCAGGGCTGCCCCGTGCTGCCGCTGATGTCGTTCCGGCCGAACTGCATGTTCACCGACGGCGCCACCCACGCCCGGCTGCGCGGAGCCGTGACCGACGCGCTCGCGCGGGTCGACACCCGGGAACTGCGCACCCACCTGGAGGAGACCGGCGACGCGCTCATCGACCGGTTCGCCGCCGACGGCAAGGCCGACCTGGTGGAGCAGTACGCGCGGGTGCTGCCGCTGCTGATGGTCACCCGCATCTGCGGGGCGCCGCCGGTGATCTCGGAGAAGATCGTCTCCGGCGCGCTGGCGCTGTTCGACGGCGTCGACGGCGGCCGGGGGATCGGCACCGCCGTCGCCGAGCTCGTCGCCGCGAAGCGGAGCCGCCCTGGGCCCGACGTCGTGTCGTGGCTGCTGGCGCACCAGGCCGGGCTGACCGATGAGGAGGCCGTGCACCAGATCGCGCTGCTGTGCAGCGCCGGGAGCGAGCCGCTGCAGAACCTGATCGCCAACACGCTGCGGCTGCTGCTGGTCGACGAGCGGTTCGCCGGCGACCTCTCCGGTGGCAGCCTGCCGGTGGCCGACGCGCTCGACGAGGTGCTGTGGTCCGATCCGCCGATCGCCAACTACGGCACGGTCTTCCCGTCCCGGGAGGTGCAGGTCGGCGGCAACCCGGTGCCCGCCGACCAGCCCCTGCTGATCAGCTTCGCCGGGGCCAACACCGATCCCGCCGTCGACGCGGGCGGACGCGTGGGCAACCGGGCGCACGTCGCGTTCGGCGCGGGCAGGCACGCGTGCCCGTCACCCGCGCAGCGCATCGCGCGGATGACGGGCACCGCGGCCGTCGAACGCGTTCTGGACCGGTTACCGGACCTCGAACCCGCGGTGCCCGCGGAGGCGCTGGAGTGGAAATCCGGCCCGTTCCACCGGTCCCTGGCCTCGCTGCCGGTGCGGTTCCCGCCGCCGCCCAAGCTGATCCGGCCCTGGCTCGGCTCGCCCGCGCCCGTCGTCCGGCGCGAACCCGGGCCCTACCGGCCCGCCGGGCGGTGGGCCGTGTTCAGCAGGTGGCTGCGCGGCGGTTGATCACAGACCCGCGACCGGCGCCTTGTGCAGGTTCTCGATGACGTTGCGGGCGTCCGGGTACTGGTAGGAACCGGATTCGTAGAGCACGTAGGCGTTTCCGCCCAGGTCGTCGATGCCCTCGGACATGCTCGGCGAGCGGAAGCAGCGCGTCGACGGGATGTCGATGTCGGTGGCGCCCTTGTCGATCACGTACAGGTTGCTGCGCACGTCGCGGGAGAGCGAGGTGCTGTAGACGAACTTGTCGCCGGTGACCATCAGGCCCTGCGTGCCCTTCGGGATCTCGAAGGACTTGCCGGTGGTGAGCGCGCCGTCGTCGGCGACGCTGTAGGCGTACATCTTCTCGCGGCCGTCGCGGCTGTACTTGCCCGCGTAGAGCGTGTTCCCGTCGCCGGACAGGAACGACGCGCCGTAGACCTCGCGGGCCTCGCCGATCTGCTTGACGTAGGGGCTGCCCTCGGCCTTCAGGGCGTCGGCGAGCTCGCTGAGCTTGTACTTGCGGATGGTGTAGTGGCCCTCGGCGTTGTTCCTGCCGGTCACGAACGCCCAGCCGCGGGCGATCGCGATGCCGCTGGCGTGGGTTTCGGCGATCTCGACGTCACCGACGGTCTTGCCGGAGGCGGGGTCGACGCCGTAGATCTTGGCGTTCGAGCCGTCCTTGCCGTAGGCGCTGATCAGCAGCAGGCCGTTGCCCGCGCCGTCCCAGTCGTTCCACGCGGCCAGGCCCTGCGGGGTGTGCTCGGGCAGTCCCGGGATCTTCGGGCCCGCGCTGAACTTCTCGTCGTAGGTGTAGCCCGCCGACGGCCCGCTGTAGAAGGAAGCGTCCTGGCCGCTGGAGTCGTCATCGCAGGCGATCGCCGCGGTCTCGGCGGCAGCGCCGGTCGCGGGCACGCCGAACAGCAACGCACCGCTCACCGCGGCGACAACGGATTTCCGGACCAGCGCTCTCATCGTTTCTCCCTCAGTGGCTTTCGACGGTTCACCACTGAGACGCACGGCGAGCCGTTCGGTTCCCACCCGCACGACAACCCCGCACGACCACCGAGCGACACCGCGAAGGCGACGCTGAGCACCGTTCGGGGGACGATTTTCGAATTTCGCGCGAAATTCGAGTCGAATCTTTCGGACTCGAATTTCGCGCGAAATTTGAAGATGCTGGTCACCTCAGGGGAGTGGGTTCGCCTCGTCGTGGGCTCGTTGGGCGTCCTGGCGGGAGGTTTCGGCGCCGGTGGCGATGGGAGCGGTGAGCCACTGGCGCGGGGTGCCGAAGGCTTCGACGAGGTCGACGGCGTGCGGCCGGAGTTCACCGCAGAGATCGTTGACGGCCTGGGTGACGGACTTCGCCCTGCGCGGGCTGATCCGCTCGTGCTCCAGGAACCACGCCTTGTCCTCCTCGATGGTGGACAGCGCGTAGAGGTCGCAGAGCTTGTCGAGGATCTCGGCGTTGCGCGGGTCCTGGCAGCGGTCGACGGCGGCGACGAACGCGTCCAGCACCAGCCGGTCGATGTGCACCCGGGCCGCGCGCAGCACGTGGTCCTGGGCGTTGTTGAACACCTCGAATGCGTTGTCCTTGTTGGCCTTCCGCAACCGGCGGCCCAGGCCGTCGAGGACGTGCGCCTCGCGGTCGTCGAAGAGCTTGAGCTGCCAGCCCCGGTCGAGGATGTCGTCCTTGTTCGAGGCGTCGATGATGCGCTGCACGATCGAGTGCGCGGCGGAGCGCTCGATGACCGCGCCCACGAACTGGTCCGCGACGAACTTCGCCAGGCCCAGCGTGCCGATCCCGTCGAACTGATCCTTGTAGTCGGTCAGCAGCCCCTTCGCGACCAGCTGCAGCAGGACCGTGTTGTCGCCCTCGAACGTGGTGAACACGTCGGTGTCGGCTTTGAGCCCCGCCAGCTGGTTCTCGGTGAGGTAGCCGGCGCCGCCGCACGCCTCGCGGCAGGTCTGGATGGTGTGGGTGGCGTGCCAGGTGGTGACGGCCTTCAGCCCGGCGGCGCGGGACTCCAGCTCGCGCTGGGCCCGCTCGTCGTCACCCCGCCCGACCTCGTCGAGCGCCTGCACCAGCTCCTCCTGCGCGAAGTGCAGGGCGTAGGACTTCGCCAGCGCCGGGAGGAGTTTGCGCTGGTGCGCCAGGTAGTCGAGGACCACGACCTCCTCGCCGGTGCCCGGCCGGTCGAACTGGCGGCGCGCGTCGGCGTAGCGCAGCGCGATCTCCAGCGCCAGCTTCGCCGCGGCGCCCGAGGTGCCGGCGACCGAGATCCGGCCGCGGATCAGGGTGCCGAGCATGGTGAAGAACCGCTTGCCCTGGCTGTCGATCGGGCTGCTGTAGGTGCCGTCCTCGGCGACGTCGCCGTAGCGGTTGAGCAGGTTTTCGCGCGGCACCCGCACCTGGTCGAAGTAGATGCGGCCGTTGTCGACGCCGTTGAGACCGGCCTTGCGCCCGCAGTCCTCGATCCGCACGCCCTCGCAGGTGTTCCCGCTCGCGTCGCGGATCGGCACCAGCAGCGCGTGCACGCCGTGGCTCTCGCCCGCGGTGATGAGCTGCGCGAACACCACGGCCATGCGACCGTCGCGCGCGGCGTTGCCGATGTACTCCTTGCGCGCCGCCTCGTGCGGGGTGTGGACGACGAACTCGCGGGTCGCCGGGTCGTAGGTGGCGGTGGTGCGCAGGCTCTGCACGTCGGAGCCGTGGCCGGTCTCGGTCATCGCGAAGCAGCCCGGCAGTTCGGCGCTCATGATGTCGCGCAGGTAGCGCTCGTGGTGGTGCTCGGTTCCCAGCGCCACGACGGCACCGCCGAACAAGCCCCACTGCACGCCGGACTTGACCATCAGCGAGAGGTTCCCGCACAGCATCTCCAGCGAGACCACCGAACCGGCCTGGTCACCGCTGCCGCCCTGGGCGACGGGGAAGCCGAGCTCGGGGACGCCGGACTTGGCCAGCAGGCGCAGCTGCTCCAGGGTCCGCTCCCGGTGGCTCTCGGTGTCGAGGTCGTCGGCGTTGCCGAGCTCGTTCTCGCCGAGCGAGTCGCGGACCTTCTCGCGCACGGACGCCCACCGCCCGTCCAGCAGACTGCGGAGCTCACCTGCGTCGAATGCGGGGTTGGTCATCGCGGCCTCCACTCACTCGTCCCGTGCCGCCCACCGTAGTTACCGACGGGTAACCCCGCTATGCGACGTAACTCACCACGCAGCGTAGTGCCGCACCCGCCACTCCCACCCCAGGCACGACGGAGGGGCGCCCCCGACAGGGGACGCCCCTCCGCACCACGCTCACCACCAGTCCCCGGCCTCAGCCAACCCGGAATACCGCCGTGTTCGGGGGTCCGATTGCGGCGGTGATCCGGGTTCGAGGTGGGGACTGGGTCAGGCGACGATGTTGACCAGGCGGTTGGGGACGACGATGACCTTGCGGGGCTCCTTGCCGTCGAGGGCCGCCGTGATCTTGTCGTCGGCCAGGGCCGCGGCCTTGACCGCGTCCTGGTCGGCCGAGGCGGGGACCTGGATGCGGGAGCGCACCTTGCCGTTGACCTGGATCGGGTACTCGATCGAGTCCTCGACCAGGTACTGCTCGTCGGCGACCGGGAACGGCCCGTGCGCCAGGCTCTCGGTGCGGCCCAAGCGGGTCCACAGCTCCTCGGCCAGGTGCGGGGTCAGCGGCGCCACCATCAGCACCAGCGGTTCCACCACCGAACGCGGCGTGCCCGAGGCCGACGCGTAGGTCTTGGTGATCCGGTTGTTGAACTCGATCAGCTTCGCCACGGCCGTGTTGAACCGCAGCTCGGCGAAGTCCTCCCGGACGCCCGCGATCGTCTTGTGCAGGGCGCGCAGCATCTCGGTGTCCGGCTCGTCGTCGGTCACCCGCAGCTCGCCGGTGCTCTCGTCGACGACGTTGCGCCACAGCCGCTGCAGGAACCGGTGCGAGCCGACGACGTCCTTGGTCACCCACGGACGCGAGGCCTCCAGCGGGCCCATCGACATCTCGTACAGCCGCAGCGTGTCCACGCCGTAGGCGTCGGCCATCTCGTCCGGCGACACCGAGTTCTTCAGGCTCTTGCCCATCTTCCCGTACTCGCGGGAGACCTCTTCGCCCTGGTGGAAGAACTTTCCGCCGGACTCGGTGACCTCCTCGGCCGGGACGTAGACGCCGCGCGCGTCGGTGAAGGCGAACGCCTGGATGTAGCCCTGGTTGTACAGCCGCCGGTACGGCTCCTCCGAGGACACGTGGCCCAGGTCGAACAGCACCTTGTGCCAGAACCGGGAGTACAGCAGGTGCAGCACCGCGTGCTCCACGCCGCCGACGTACAGGTCCACGCCGCCCGGGTCGTTGCCGCCGTGCGCCTGCGCGTTCTTGCCCATCCAGTACTGCTCGTTGACCGGGTCGACGAACCGCTCGGAGTTGTCCGGGTCGATGTAGCGCAGCTGGTACCAGCAGGAACCCGCCCACTGCGGCATGACGTTGGTGTCGCGCTCGTAGTCCTTGAGCCCGTCGCCCAGGTCCAGCTCGACGTGGCGCCACGCCTCGGCCTTGGCCAGCGGCGGCTCCGGGCGGGAGTCGGCGTCCTCCGGGTCGAAGGTGCGCGGCGAGTAGTCCTCGACCTCGGGCAGCTCGACCGGCAGCTGGTCCTCCGGCAGCGCGCGCGGCACGCCGTCCGAGCCGTAGACGATCGGGAACGGCTCGCCCCAGTAGCGCTGACGGGCGAACAGCCAGTCGCGCAGCTTGTACTGCACGGTGCCGCGGCCGTGGCCGTGCTCCTCCAGCCAGGCGATCACGGTCTTCTTCGCGTCCGCGATGTCCAGGCCGTTCAGGCTCAGGCCGGTGGTCTCCGACGCGGAGTTGATGGCCGGTCCGTCACCGGTGTAGGCGTCGCCGTCGAATCCCTCGGCCGGCTGCACGGTGCGGATGATCGGCAGGCCCAGCACCGTGGCGAAGTCCCAGTCGCGCTGGTCCTGGCCCGGAACCGCCATGATCGCGCCGGTGCCGTAGCCCATCAGCACGTAGTCGGCGATGAAGATCGGGATACGGGCGCCGTTGACCGGGTTGGTCGCGTGGGCACCGGTGAAGACGCCGGTCTTCTCCTTGTTCTCCTGCCGGTCCAGGTCCGACTTCATCGACGCGGCACGCCGGTAGGCGGCCACGGCGTCCGCCGGGGTGGCCGCGCCACCGGTCCAGCGGTCATCGGTGGCGTCCGGCCAGGAAGCCGTGGTCAGCTCGTCGACCAGCGGGTGCTCCGGCGCCAGCACCATGTAGGTGGCGCCGAACAGGGTGTCCGGACGGGTCGTGAAGACCTCGACGGAACGACCGGAGTCGCCGACCGGGAACACCACGTTGGCGCCCTGCGAACGGCCGATCCAGTTCCGCTGCATCGTCTTGACCTTGTCCGGCCAGTCCAGCCGGTCCAGGTCGTCGACCAGGCGGTCCGCGTAGGCGGTGATCCGCATCATCCACTGCTTCAGGTTGCGGCGGAACACCGGGAAGTTGCCGCGCTCGGTCAGCCCGTCCGCGGTCACCTCCTCGTTGGCCACCACGGTGCCCAGGCCCGGGGCCCAGTTGACCGGCGCCTCGGACAGGTAGGCCAGCCGGTGCGAGTCGACGATCTCGCGGCGCTCGGCCTCGGACAGCACCGCCCACGGGCGGCCGTCCGGGGTGGCGCGGTCACCGGAGGCGAACTCGGCCTCCAGCTCGCTGATCCGCCGCGCGCGGCCCTTGCCGCCGTCGGCGTCCGCGTCGTACCAGGCGTTGAAGATCTGCAGGAAGATCCACTGCGTCCACCGGTAGAACTCGATGTCGGTGGTGGCGATGCGGCGGCGCTCGTCGTGGCCCAGGCCCAACCGGCGGATCTGACCCAGGAAGCGCTGGATGTTCGCCTCGGTCGTGGTGCGCGGGTGCGTGCCCGTCTGCACCGCGTACTGCTCGGCGGGCAGGCCGAAGGAGTCGAAGCCCATCGTGTGCAGCACGTTGCGGCCCTGCATCCGGTGGAAGCGGGCGTAGACGTCGCTGCCGATGTAACCCAGCGGGTGGCCGACGTGCAGACCGGAACCGGACGGGTACGGGAACATGTCCTGGACGAACAGCTTGTCCGCGGGCACCTCGCCGTCGGCGAGCGACCCCGCCGGGTTCGGCGCGTGGAACGTGCCGCGCTCGGTCCACTCCCGCTGCCAGCGCTGCTCGATCTCGGTCGCTGTGCCCGCTGTGTAGCGGAACGGCGGCACCTCCTCTGAAGAAGAGGCCGGCCCCGCTGTGTTGACCTCTTCTGGCTGGCCAGTCATGTTCTGCGTCCTTCCCTGCTCCGCCGGAACGCGCGCGTTCGTGCGCTCTAGTGTGCCGCCCCCGGAAAACGGAAAACCCCCCAGGCCCTGGTCGGGCATGAGGGGTCGCCGCGCTGAACCGGTCTCACCGACTCAACGCGGCCTCGCAAGAAGCAGCCTCGCGCGCATGAAGCCAGGGTAGCGGACCAGGCAAAACGGTTATCGGTCAGCCGTGCGGCGGCCGTGTGGGGCAGGGCACCTCAAGCCGATGTCCGGCGGATCGACCGCGAGCGGAGGTTTAGGCTGCTGGGGTGCTCGCTGTTCAGGTGATCCTTTGCGCGGTTCTGATCCTCGGCGGAGCGGCCCTGCTGCTGCTCGGGTTCCGGGGCGTTCGGGGTTCGTTGCCCCTCAACACCTACGTCGGCGTGCGGACTCCCGCCGCGATGCGCAGCGAGGAGGCGTTCGAGCTCGCCAACCGCGCCGCCGGTCCGGCGATGCTGGCCGCCGGTGCGATCGCCGCGCTGGCCGGGATCTCGATGCCGGCGCTGGCGAGCGGGTTCAGCGTCGCGATGGTCGCGGTGCTCGGCCTGGTCGGCGCGTTCGTGCTGATGACCCTCGGCGGGGTTGTGGGCAACCGGGCCGCGGAGACCGTTCCCGCCCCCGCTCCGGCTGGTGGCTGCGGCGGTTGCGCGGGCGGCTGCTGCGGCGGCTGACCAGCGCATTCGCGCTTGTCCCCAAGTTATCCACACCTAGTTGTCCACAGGCTGTGGAGAACGAGTCTTGTGGACGTGCGGCGAAAGCCGCTGATTCGAGTGCGGGACTCAGCTCGCACCGCCGCGGGTTCTGAGACGTCGTCTCGCGAGTGCGCCGCGACGCCGTGTTGGACATGCATCAGGAGTGGCGCGCGGAGTCCGGACGGCGGCTCAGGTTCCGCTACCTGCACCGCCGAGCAAGGTGACCACGAACAGTTCTTGGTCAGTTCAGCTTCACGTCGCCGGGGTGGGTGGCGAGGAACGCCAGGGGAGGCCCCTGCCTGCGCAGCACCCTCGACCACAGCTCGGTGTCGGGATCGGCGATGACGTCGTCCGGCAGCGCGGGAACGATCAGCCAGTCACCCCTGTCGATCTCCCCGGCCAGCTGACCGGCGTCCCAGCCCGCGTAGCCGGCGAAGAAGCGCAGCCCGCGGGCCTTGGGCGCGAGCTCCTCCGGGTCCCCGTCCAGGTCGACCATCCCCACCGGGCCTCGCACGCCCACCACGCCGTCGATCGCCGCGAGGTCCTCGCCCGCTCGCAGCGTGGCCAGGCAGATGGCCGTGCGCTGCTCGACGGGCCCGCCCACGAACAGCGACTGGGGGAGCGTGGCGTGGTCGCCCCACTTCGGGAGCACGTCGTGCACCGCGACCTCGCTCGGCCGGTTCAGCACGACGCCGAGGGTGCCCTCCGCGCGGTGGTGGATGACGTAGACGACGGTTCGCCGGAAGTTCTTGTCCATCAGCTGCGGAGCAGCGACCAGCAACGTCCCCGGCTCCACCTCAGCGTCCGATCCCACCTCCGCATGATCTCACCGGATGGGCGGAGGTGACCCCTTCCTCGCGCAACAAGATGAGCGGAAAACGGGAAATCGAGACTAATGGATGGTAACCAGCGAGCATTAACGCTCACTGGTCATCGCTCAGTATTAATACGGTAAGCCTTGAAGCTCACTGACCTGGGGTTTCGATGCCTTGGTCCCGGGCCCAGCGGTGCAGTTCCTCGACCGCCTCCTCGCGGGACATGGGTCCGCGATCCAGCCGGAGCTCCTTGAGGTGCTTCCACGCCTTGCCCACGATCGGACCCGGCTCGACCCCGAGCAGACCCATGATCTCGTTGCCGTCGAGGTCCGGGCGCACCTTCGCGAGGTCCTCCTCGGCGGCGATCCGATCGATCCGCTCCTCGAGGTCGTCGTAGGCGCGCTGCAGGGCGTTGGCCTTGCGCTTGTTGCGCGTCGTGCAGTCGGCGCGCACCAGCTTGTGCAACCGGGGCAGCAGCGGACCCGCGTCGTTGACGTAGCGGCGCACCGCCGAGTCGGTCCACTGCCCGTCGCTGTAGCCGTGGAACCGCAGGTGCAGGAACACCAGGTCGGCGACCTGGTTGATGACGTCCTTGGGGTAGCGCAGCGCGCGCATCCGCTTGCGGGTCATCTTCGCGCCGACCACCTCGTGGTGGTGGAAGCTCACCCCGCCGCCGGACTCGAACCGCCTCGTCGCCGGCTTGCCGATGTCGTGCAGCAGCGCGGCCAGCCGCAGCACCAGGTCGGGTTCGGCGTCCGGGTCGGCGGCCTTCTCCAGGTCGATGGCCTGGTCGAGCACGGTCAGCGAGTGGCTGTAGACGTCCTTGTGCTGGTGGTGCTCGTCGATCTCCAGCTTCATCGCCGGCACCTCGGGCAGCACGTGATCGGCCAGGCCGGACGACACCAGCAGCTCCACACCGCGCCTCGGGAACTCGCCGCACAGCAGCTTCGAGAGCTCCACCTGCACCCGCTCGGGGGTGATCCGGGCGATCTCGGCGGACATCTCGGTCATCGCCGTCACCACCCGGTCGCTGGGGGTGAAGCCGAGCTGGGCGACGAAGCGGGCGGCGCGCAGCATCCGCAGCGGGTCGTCGGCGAAGGAGTCCTCCGGCGCGGCCGGGGTGTCGAGCCGCTTGTCGACCAGGTCGGTCATGCCGCCGTGCAGGTCGACGAAGGCGCGCTCGGGCAGCTGGATGGCCATCGCGTTGACGGTGAAGTCGCGGCGCACCAGGTCGCCCTCGATGGTGTCGCCGAAGGCCACCTCGGGATTGCGCCCGACGCGGTCGTAGCTGTCGGCGCGGAAGGTCGTGATCTCCACGGTGGTGCCGTGCCGGAAGGCGCCGAGCGTGCCGAACTGGATCCCGGTGTCCCAGATCGTCTCCGCCCACCCGGTCAGCAGCTCGCGGACCTGCTCGGGCCGCGCGTCGGTGGTGAAGTCCAGGTCCGTGCCCAGGCGACCCAGCAGCGCGTCCCGCACGCTGCCGCCGACCAGGTACAGCCGGTGCCCGGCTGCGGCGAACCGCGTGCCGAGCTCCTCGGCGACCGGTGCGACCTTGATCAGCTCGACGACCGCGTTGCGCTGGGCGTCCCGCTCCAAGGACGTCGGGCCGGAACCGATGGGCTGCTTGTTAGACACGATGAACCAGGGTATCGGCCACGCGAGGGCACCCACGACGCACGCCCGGATGTGCGCCGAGGTTCCACCGCCCGCGCCGCTGAGCAAGACGACCACGCGATCCTCGAGCAACTACCATCAGGGGCATGCCCCCGTCGCCCGGCCGCTCCGGCGGTTCCCAGCCGGGGCGTCGAAACCGGCGCCGGCGGCGTCGGCTGCGGACTGTCGACGAGACCTCGGCGGGTGGGCTGGTGATCGACGGCGTCCACGGGCTGGCTGCGATCATCGGGAGGCTTGATCGTCGGGGGCGACTTCTGTGGTCGTTGCCGAAGGGTCACATCGAGCCTGGTGAGACGCCGAAGCAGACCGCGGTGCGGGAAGTCGCTGAGGAGACCGGCATCATCGGCCGTGTTGTGACCGCGATCGGCACCATCGATTACTGGTTCGTCGCGGGAAATCGGCGAATCCACAAGACCGTGCACCACTTCCTGATGGATGCGGTGGGCGGAGAGCTGTCCGATGAGGACGTGGAGGTCACCGAGGTGGCATGGGTGCCGCTCGGTGAGCTGGACGAGGTGTTGGCCTACGCCGACGAACGCCGGCTGGTGCGCCGGGCCCTGAGCCTGCGCGACGACGGCGATCTCGGCGGTGTGGGTCTCGCTGGAAGCGAGCGCCTCGGGGCACGACCGACGAGAGGGAGCGGGACGGAGCAGGCGTGAGGTTTCTGCTGGCCGCGCTGTGCGCGCTGCTGATGGTCGCGATGCTGCCGGTCACTCCGGCAACCGCGCAGAGCGGCAGTTCAGCCGACTTCGACGTGACCAAGGTCACGCCCTCGGTGGTGGGTGGGGGTTCGCCGGGCGAGGTCGTCGTCAGCGGCACGCTGACCAACCGCAGCGGACGCGCCTTGACCGGCGTCCAGGCCCGCATCGAGCGCGGCACCCCGCCGACCGGCGAACCCGCCGTCCAGCGCGCCATGCGCGAGGGCGTCAGCGGCATCACCGAACCGGCCTTCTCGCCGGTCGCCGACCGGCTCGAACCCGGCCAGTCGCTGCCCGTCCAAGTCCGCATCCCGCTGACCGGCTCGAACTCGCTGCAGCTGAGCCAGACCGGCGTCTACCCGCTTGTGGTCAACATCCAGGCCGGGCGCAGCTCGATCGCCGAGACCCAGTTCCTGCTGCCGGTCACCTCGCTCCCAGGGCAACCGCCGATGCGCCCCGCGCAGGCGACCCCGACGACGCTGGTCGTGCCGATCGTCGACACGCCGCGGTTGGAGCGCGAGGCGCTGCCGGGCGGTCGTGCGGTGCTCGTCGACGACAAGCTGTCCACCTCGCTGGCCCCCGGCGGCCGGCTCTACGACCTCGTGCAGGCCATCAGCGACAGCGCCCCGGCCGGATCCTCGCTGGGCAACGCGCTGTGCTTCGCCATCGACCCGGACCTGCTGATCACCGCCAAGGCCATGCAGGGCGGCTACCAGGTCCGCCAGCCCAACGGCGCCCTCGTCGAGGGCATCGGCCGCTCCGCCGCCGACCTGTGGCTGACCAAGCTGCGCCAGGCCACTACCGGCCGCTGCGTGATCCCGCTGCCCTACGCCGACGCCGACGTGGTCGCGCTGGGACGTGCCGGGCTCGACGACCTGGTCAACGGTGCGATGGACGGCGCCCAGCTGCTCAGCGCCCCGGACGGCCTCGGCGTCGAACCGCGCGACGTGATGTGGCCGATCGAGGGCGCCCTGGCCGACAACCCCGTGGGAGACCTGCCGTCGACGATGCTGCTGGACACCCGCGCGGTGAACGTCCCGGCAGGCTCGCTGACCCCGGTCAAGCTGCGCGGCCAGAACCGGACCGCCATCCCGATCGACCCGCTGCTGGCGTCCGCGCTGGACCCCAACCGCGACACCAAGCAGGAGGTCACCGAGCCCTCGCCGCCCAGCAGTGGCGCGCTGACCTCGCAGAACGCGCTCGGCGCATTGGCATTCCGAGCGACCGGCGGATACGTGCCGAACGCGACCTCGGTGCTGGTGCCGCCGCGACGCTGGAACATGCGGGCCGATGACCTGCGCGGACTGCTCACCGGCATGTCGAAGCTGGACGCCGACGGGCTGATCCGCCTCACCGCGCTGCCCTCGCCGAACCCGGCGACGCTCGCCGAGGCCGACCTGACCTACCCGGTGCAGGCGGGCGGCTCGGAGATCCCGCGCGAGGCGATCGACAAGCTGGCCGCGCAGAACTTCAGGGTCGGTGACCTGGCCCGGTCCTCCGAATCGGACCGCGCTCAGACCGTCTCGCCCGGCCGGGTCACCACCCCGCTGCGCAACGGCCTGCTGCACGGCGTCTCCAGCGCCTGGCGAGGCAACTCCGGCGCGGCCGAGGACTGGGTCCGCCGGGCCACCGGGCCGATCAACGACATGCTCGGCAAGGTCCGCATCGAGGAGTACCCGGGCACCACCAACCGGCTGTCCTCGGACAGCCCGATCCCGGTCACCGTGGTCAACGACCTGCCGTTCACCGTCGGCATCCGGTTCAAGATCCCCACGGTTCCCGGCGTGGAGGTGCAGCACGACTTCGGCGGCGGCCTGGCCACCGTGCCCGCCAACGGTCGGCGCCAGTTCATGCTGGAGGCCTCCGCGCAGCGCGCCGGCCGGTTCATGGTCGACATCAGCGTGACCGCCGACGCGGGCACCCCGCTGGGCACCACCAAGCGGCTGCCGATGGAGTCCACCGAGTACGGCGCCATGATCCCGTGGCTCACCGGCATCGCGGGAGCCGTGCTGGTGCTGATGTCGGTGCGCCGGATCGTGAAGAAGGCCAAGGCCCGCCGGGAGCGCACCGCGGCAGCTCAGAAGTCCGTGGCCGAGGCGGAGACGCAGCCGCTGGCGCACGCGGTGACCTCCTCCCAGCCCGAGGACGACCGCGACCAGCGCTGACCGGGTGGCCGAGAACCGAAGCAAGTTCGCGAACTGCTTCTGAGATCCTGGTGCGAACGTCCCGGTGCTCCCGGGTGGCGCAGGCGGGTAAGGATTGAGGCAGTGAACCGACAAGATCCACGGCGGACGAGCGGGCCGGACGGCCCGACCATGCCGATCCACCGCACCCCCGTACCGGGCGCGGGCGGCAGGCAGGGCTGGCACGTCGCCGAGACGCAGCCGATCGCCGTGATCCCCGCCGAGCCGGGACCGGACCAGGCGTTCGAGCAGTCCGCCGAGCAGACCCAGGTCATCCGGCCGGTCTCGCCCGGCAAGCCGTCGCTGCTCAAGGCCAGCGGTTCGATGGCCATCGCGACGCTGATCAGCCGGATCACCGGCTTCCTGTGGAAGCTGCTGCTGGCCTTCGCGGTCGGCTTCGGCGTCGTCAACGACTCGTTCAACGTCTCCAACACGCTGCCCAACAGCATCTTCGAGCTGCTCATCGGCGGCGTGCTGACCAGCGTCGTGGTCCCGGTGCTGGTGCGCTCGCAGAAGGCCGACGCCGACGGCGGCGAGCGGTTCGTGCAGCAGATGATGACGCTGGCCGTGGTGGTGCTGGGCATCGGCACGCTGATCGCCGTGGTCTGCGCCCCGCTGCTGACCTGGATCTTCGTCACCGAGTCGGACACCTCGAACACCGAGCTGGTCAACGTCCTGGCCTACCTGCTGCTGCCGCAGATCTTCTTCTACGGCCTGTCCGCGCTGGCCGGCGCGATCCTGCAGTCCAAGCAGATCTTCAGCCCGCCGGCCTGGGCGCCGGTGGTCAACAACCTGGTCGTAATCGTCACGATCGGCGTCTACATGCTGCTGCCGGGCGAGATGTCGGTGAACCCGGTGTCGATGACCGACGCGCACGTGCTGGTGCTGGGCATCGGCGTCACGCTCGGCGTGGTCAGCCAGGCCGCCATCCAGATCCCCGCGCTGCGCGCCACCGGCTTCTCCTTCCGCTGGCGCTGGGGTTGGGACTCGCGGCTGTCGGAGTTCAGCGGGTTGGCGCTGTGGATGCTGGCCTACGTCGCGGTCAGCCAGGTCGGCCTGGTCGCGCTGAGCCGGGTCGCCTTCACCGGTGACGCGGGCGGCTGGTCGACCTACAACTACGTGTGGATGCTGCTGCAGCTGCCCTACGGCGTCATCGGCTTCTCGATCATGACCGCGATCCTGCCGCGCATGTCGGCGGCCGCGGCGGACGAGGACTACGCCAAGGTCATCGACGACCTGTCGCTGGGCAACCGGCTGTCGACGGTGACGCTGATGCCGGTCAGCGCGGTGATGACCGCGCTCGGCGTGCCGCTGGCGCTGTCGCTGTTCGCGCTGCGCGGCGAGACCGGATCGGCCACGACACTCGGTCTGGCGCTGGCGATTTCGGCCTTCGGCGTGCTGCCGTACGCGCTGACGATGATGCAGATGCGGACGTTCAACGCGCTCAACGACGCCCGCACCCCGACGCTGATCATGGTCGTGATGACCGTCGCGAAGGTGCTGCTGGCGGTCCTGGTCGCCGCGATGCTGCCGTCGGACCAGATCGTGTTCGGCCTGACTTTCGTCAACTCCTTCACCTTCATCGTCGGCTGGCTGGTCGGCGAGGCGTGGCTGCGGCACCGGCTCGGCCCGCTCGGCAGCAGCCGATTCCTGGTGACACTGGGAAAATCCCTCGTCGCCTCGGTGATCGGCGGACTCGCCGCGTGGGGTGTCGCGGTCGGCATCGACGCGCTCGTCCCGGGTTCGGCCGGCGCCGGAACCGGATGGCTCCAGCTGCTGATCGGCAGCGTGGTGGGATTCGCGGTCATCTTCGGGTTGATGTCGATGCTTCGAGTGGCCGAACTTCAACCCGCGATCGGGCGCCTCACCGGTTTGCTGCGTCGTCGCTGACATCCGCGTCACGTACCCTCGTCTAGGAAGTCTCCTTCCGTGAGGGCAACCCGTAGGCGGACCGGAAGGAGCGGGAGAGGGAAGGTGACCAGCAAACCCACCGAGCGGATCGCGGCGGACAGCGACGAACCGGAAGCCGATTCTTCGGCTGAGCAGCTCACACCGGGCCGGGTCTTGGACCACGGCCGGTACCGACTGCTCTCCAAAGTCGGCTCGGACGAGCGCTGCAACGCCGAACTGTGGCGTGCCAAGGACGGAGTCCTGGGCCGCGACGTCGCGCTGACGATCCTGATCGGGGATCGCGCCGACGCGCAGGCCGCCACGAACGCGCGACGCACCCTGGAACGCGCGATGCACGCCAGCACCTTCAACCACGTCGGCGTCGCGCGGGTGCTCGACGTCGTCACGCAGTCCGCAGGTGATCCGCCCGGCGTTCTCGGCCTGGTCATCGCCGAATGGACGCACGGCACGGACCTTTTGGACCTGGTCGCCGAAGGACCGCTGCCTCCCGGAACCGCCGCTCGGCTGATGCAACCGCTGGCCGCCGCGGTCGAATCGGCGCACCACGCCGGTCTGGTCCTGGGCGCCGACCACCCGCAGCGCATCCGGGTCACGCCCGAAGGCGAAGTGCGGATGGCGTTCCCGGGTCCGCTCTCGCACGCCTCCTCCAGCGACGACGTGCGGGGGCTCGGCGCCGCGCTGTACCTGCTGCTGACCGGGCGCTGGGCGCTCGGCGACACGCCCGAGGGACTGCCGTCGGCTCCGACCGGACCGGACGGGAACCTCGTCGCGCCGCGCACTCTCCGCCCGACCGTGCCGATGGAGCTGTCCACCGTCGCGGTTCGCGCGCTGGGCAACCCGGATTCGACCGGCACCACCGGGGGAGTCCGGACCGGCGCCGCCGTGCTGCGGGTCCTGGAGCAGTACGCGACCTACGAGCCGGCGAACACGCTGTCCAACGGCGCGCCGCCGGCCGAGTCCAACGAGGTGTGGCGCCGCGACGACCCGAAGCCCGACCAGGCCAAGCGCCGCAAGCTCGCGATCAGCGTCGGCGTGCTCGCGGTGGCGACGATCCTGGTGATCGGCTGGATCGCGGTCGGCGTGATCGGCATCTTCACCGAGTCGAACCAGTCCAGCGGCAGCGGCACGGTGATCGAGGGCAACAACCCCGGTACCAACACCCAGCAACCGCCGCCGCAGGCGGCGCCGGTGCGGGTCACGGAGGGGACGTCGTTCACCGCGCAGGGCGACCCGGACGCGCCGGCGCGGATCAACAACCTCTTCGACGGTGACCCGGGCACCTACTGGTCGACCTTCGGCTACTTCCAGCAGCTCGGTCCCGGCGGCATCAACACCGCCACCGGTGCCGTGCTGACGCTGGAACGCCCGTCGGTCCTGCAGCAGATCGTCATCAACTCGCCCAGCGCGGGGTCGAAGGTCGAGATCCGCCAGGTCGACGGCTCGCCGAGCATGAACTCCAAGCTGCTCGGCAGCGCGGTCCTCGCCGCGGGCGACACCCCGATCAAGCTGGAGGCGGTCTCGCCGAGCAGCAAGATCATGGTGGTGCTCACCCAGCTGTCCCAGAAGGGCGGCGAGTTCTCCTCCCAGATCAACGAGGTCACGGTCACCGGCTCGGTGGCCTGACCGCCGCAACGACGGAAGCGGATGTGACCGCAGTCACGGTCACATCCGCTTTTTCGTTGGCTGACCAGGAGAATTCGATTTCCATTTCCCAACGTGGACCTACCCGTGATGCACGGTCAGTATTGTCTTGAGCCGTGTCTGTCCCTGCCCTCTCAGACGCCGATCTCATAGCGGCGCACACCAACGGGGATCCACATGCGTTCTCCGAGCTCTTCCGCCGACATCGGGACCGGCTGTGGGCCGTGGCCCTGCGGACCATGCGCGACCCCGATGAAGCGGCGGACGCGTTACAGGACGCGATGATCTCGGCCTTCCGCAACGCCGCGTCGTTCCGTGCCGAATCGGCCGTCACGACCTGGCTGCACCGGATCGTGGTGAACGCGTGCCTGGACCGGATCCGGCGCCGCCAGGCGCGGCCCACGGTTCCGCTGCCCGAGACCGGTCCCGAACCAGCGGTCCCGCGCGACGCGATCGCCGACCGGGACACCAGCATGGTCGTGCAGGAAGCGCTGTCCCAGCTCCCCGAGGACCAGCGAGCGGCGATCGTGCTGGTCGACGTGGAGGGGTATTCGGTGGCCGAGAGCGCGGTGATGCTCGGCGTCGCCGACGGCACCGTCAAGAGCCGGTGCGCACGCGGCCGGGCAAGACTCGCGAAACTTCTGGGGCACCTGCGGAACCCAAGTGCAGATGCGAACGTCCCAGATGACGCGATGGCCATGCGTCGACGGGAGGGACGATGAGTGGGGAGAGCCGGCGCACGGGGGCGCCGCAGGGACCACCTTGGTCCCTGGACCTGCTGGCCGATCTGCACGCAGGAGTGCTGGACGGACCGACCGCCGACGAACTGCGTCGTCAGGTCGAAGCGGACCCGGAGGCCAGGGAGATCATGGCGGCGCTCGACGCCACCACCACCGATCTCGCCGACCTGCCCCCGCTGACCATTCCCGACGACGTCTCGGCGCGCATCGACGCGGCGCTGCAGGACGAGGTCCGGAACTGGGCCCGCGAGTCCGCGCCCGCGCAACCCGCGCAGCAGATGCCAACGATGTCAGCGCCCGCCGGGAACGACGCGCAGGTCGTCGACTTCGCCGCGGCCAAGGCCCGCCGACGCCGCAGGACGACCATCGGTGCCGGGCTGGTCGGCGTCGCCGCTGCGGCTGCCGCCGTGGTCTTCGCGGTGCTGCCCGGAACCGGCGACAACGACAACACCGCCCAGCCACCGGTCCCGACCTCCACCCAGCCGGGTGCGGGCCACAGCGCTCCGCTGGCCCTGGCCGGTGACCAGGTCACCCTCGACGGACAGCAGTTCTCGCAGGTCATGGCCTCGGACCAGTACGTGTCCACGCTCGCCGACCCGCAGCAGCTGATCGGCTGCCTGCAGGCCAACGGCGTGCGGGGCGGCAAACCGATGGGCGCTCGCGAGATCACCCTCAACGGCCAACCCGCCCAGCTGCTGATCCTGCCCGGCGGCGGCCTCGGCAAGTTCCGCCTCTTAGCTGTGGGCGCGGACTGCGGCCCGGGCAACCCCTCGACCGTCTCCGACAGCACCTTCGGCGGCTGAGCAGCACCGCCCGCAACGCGCCCGGCTCCCGCATCGTGGGAGGCACCAGGCGCGTTGTGCTGTGACGCACCGGGTCCCGGGGTTCGGGAACATCGCCGAATAGGATCGCGTTGATGCCAATACGGTCGCGCTCAGCGCGGCGGAGACGCTACGAAGGGAAGGGGCGCGGTGACCAGCGACGTCCGCAACGTGATCATCGTTGGTTCCGGTCCTGCCGGCTACACCGCTGCGGTGTACGCGGCACGGGCAGAGCTGGAGCCGGTGATCTTCGAAGGAACCCAGTTCGGTGGGGCACTGATGACCACCACCGACGTGGAGAACTACCCCGGGTTCAAAGACGGGATCATGGGTCCCGACCTGATGGAGCAGATGCGCCTCCAGGCCGAGCGCTTCGGCGCCGAGCTGCGCACCGAGGACGTCGAGAGCGTCGACCTCTCCGGTGACGTCAAGACCGTCGTGGCCAACGGGGTCGAGCACAAGGCCCGCGCGGTCATCCTCGCGATGGGTGCCGCCGCGCGCTACCTCGGCATCCAGGGCGAGGAAACCCTGCTCGGGCGCGGTGTTTCCGCGTGCGCCACCTGCGACGGGTTCTTCTTCCGCGACCAGGACATCGCCGTGATCGGCGGCGGTGACTCGGCGATGGAGGAGGCCACCTTCCTGACCCGCTTCGCGAAGTCGGTGACGATCATCCACCGCCGCGACGAGTTCCGCGCTTCCAAGATCATGCTGGAGCGCGCTCGGGCCAACGAGAAGATCAAGTGGCTGACCAACAAGGCCGTCGAGGAAGTCCAGGGCGAGGGCAAGGTCGCCGGGCTGAAGCTGCGCGACACCGTCACCGGTGAGACCTCCGAGCTGGCCGTGAGCGGCATGTTCGTGGCCATCGGTCACGACCCGCGCAGCCAGCTGGTGCGCGACCAGGTCGATCTCGACGACGAGGGCTACGTGCAGGTGCAGCAGCCCAGCACGCACACCGGCGTGCCCGGCGTGTTCGCCTGCGGCGACCTGGTGGACCACACCTACCGGCAGGCCATCACCGCCGCCGGGTCCGGTTGCTCAGCCGCGATCGACGCCGAGCGCTGGCTCGCCGAGAACGAGACCCCGCAGGCCGAGATCGCCTCCGAGCTGGTCGGCGGCGGCTACGGGGCCTGAGCCCCGACGCACCGCTCGACACGCAGACCACTTCAACCCGAGCAGAGAACAGGGAGATGAACATGGCCGGCAACAACACCGTGACCGTGGACGCCGATTCCTTCAAGAGCACCGTGCTGGACAGCGACAAGCCCGTGCTGGTCGACTTCTGGGCGACCTGGTGCGGCCCGTGCAAGATGGTCGCCCCGGTGCTGGAGGAGATCGCCGACGAGCACGCCGACAAGATCACCGTCGCCAAGCTCGACATCGACCAGAACCCCGGCATCTCCCGCGACTACCAGGTCATGTCGGTCCCGACCCTGCTGGTGTTCCAGAACGGCCAGCCGGTCAAGCAGATCGTCGGCGCCAAGCCCAAGGCCGCGCTGCTGTCGGACCTGTCCGACTACCTGTGATTTCGCTGTGAAGTCAGCCTCGTTTTGAGGCAACCGAATAACGCGCGCCCGCCGTCTTGTCGATAGGACAGTGACGGCGGGTTCGTGCTTTCACGGCACCGCCGCTGCGGTGGGACTCGTTTCCGCCGCAGCGAGGGATCATGCGTGTACGGTCCGTTGTCGCACGTCCGGCCCGGTGCTCGTAGGCCGCAGCGCCGGGGTACGGCGCACAAGGCACAATGACCCGACGGGTCCGCCCACCCGCGGGCCCGCTCCGCAAACGCAGAACTCGGGAGAATCCCGACTATCCTCCGCGTCGGTCTCACCGACGCCTGAATCGAGCGAGGAGTGCATGCAGCTGCTCCACCGCGGTGACGTCGGTCCGGCCGTTGCCGAGATCAAGAACACCCTTGCGTCGCTGGGACTGCTGCCGGCAAACGGCCGGCCCGGGCCCGCACTCTTCGACGAAGCGGTGGAACAAGCGGTACGCGGCTTCCAGCAGCAGCGGGGCCTGATCACCGACGGAGTCGTCGGCCCGGCGACCTACCGCGCGCTGACCGACGCCCGCTGGCGCCTCGGCGACCGCTCACTGGCATTCCTGGTCTCCAAGCCGGTCAGCGGCGACGACGTGTTCGCCCTGCAGGAGCGCCTGCTGGAGCTGGGCTACGACGCGGGCCGCCCGGACGGCATCTTCAGCGCCGAGACGGAGCAGGCGCTGCGCAGCTTCCAGCGCGACTACGGCCTCACCCCGGACGGCATCTGCGGCCCCGGCACCCTGCGCGCGCTCAAGCAGCTCGCCCCCAAGGTCCGCGGTGGCCGCCCGGTGTTCCTGCGCGAGCAGGAGAAGGTCCGGCGCGCCGGACCGCGGCTGCGCGGCAAGCGCATCGTGATCGACCCGGGCCACGGCGGCGGCGACCGCGGCGTGACCGTCGGGGACGTCTCCGAGGCCGACCTGACCTGGGACCTGGCCCGCCGGCTCGAAGGCCGGATGGTGGCCACCGGCATGGAAGCGCTGATCACGCGCGGCCCGAACGCCTGCCCTCCCGACTCGGACCGCGCCGCGTTCGCCAACGAGGCGGGCGCCGACATGTTCCTGTCGCTGCACGCCGACGCCAACCCGTCCCCGGGAGCCGAGGGCGTGGCGAGCTTCCACTTCGGCACCGGCAACGGCACCACCTCGACGGTGGGGGAGGCGCTGGCCGGGTTCCTGCAGCGCGAGATCGTCGCCCGCACCGGCATGCGCGATTGCCGCACCCACCCGAAGACCTGGGACGTGCTCCGGCTGACCCGGATGCCCGCGGTCCGCATGGAGATCGGCTACCTGACCAACGAGCACGACCGCAACCGCCTGCTCGACCCGTCGTTCCGCGACGTGGTGGCCGAGGGCCTGCTGGTCGCGGTGAAGCGCCTGTACCTGCTCGGCAAGGACGACCAGCCGACGGGAACCTTCACCTTCGACGACCTGCTGCGGCACGAGCTGGCACGCGCCGAGGGCGCCTGAGAGCCTCTCAACCGCTCGGTGGCGACCACCTGAGTGAAGCGGCACCGCCGCGCGTTCTGAGCGGCTCTCAGGCGAGGTAAGCCGGGGAGCCGCTCAGGTCCCCGATCGAGCATTCGGTCAGGCACCGCCGACAGCCGGTTCCGCCGTCTTGATGGTCACGGACGTCAGCAGGCGCTCCAGGGCCGCCTCGACGTCCTCCTTCCAGCTGATGGCGGTGCGCAGCTCCAGGCGCATGCGCGGCCACTTGGGGTGCTGGCGGACGGTCTTGAAGCCGACCTGCTGGAGGAACCCGGCCGGGATCACACAACCGTCGGCTTCGCCGGTCAGGTCGCCGAACGCCTCGACGGCCTTCACGCCGCGCCGGGTGAGGTCCTTGGCGACGTTCTGCACCAGGACGCGCCCCAGGCCGCCCTCCTCGAACTCCGTGGTCACCTTCAACGCCGTGAGCAGCACGGCGTCCGCGCTCACCGGCGCGGTGGGGAAGGACGCCGCACGCGGGACTGCGGCCGGCGGCGCGTAGATCGCGTATCCGGCCGGGACGCCGTCGACGTAGATGATGCGACCGCAGGAGCCCCACTCCAGCAGGACGCTGGAGACCCAGGCCTCCTTCTCGAGCTCGGTCTCGCCGAACTCCTCCGCCTGCTCCCTGATGTGCGGCGCGAGTTCCCAGTAGACGCACCGGCGACACCGCGGGGGCAGGTGGTCGAGGTTGTCCAGCGTGATGCCGACCACGCGTCGCGACACCTGACCTCCTGGCAAGCCGCACTTGCCCGCACGCGACCACGGCGGGTTGAGGTCAGAATAAGCCGCTGTCCGGCCGGACGGCTAGCACCGCTACTCACCCGCACCGTCTCGATGGGGTGACATCCCTAACCGCACCCGAACCAAGATCCAACGGGCGGACTCCGGCGACCAGCGCCAACCTGTTGTTCCACGTGAAACAACGTCCGGAGAACGCCCGCGCGGCCCGCCGCCACGAGGCACGAGCAGGGCCACCGACGAGAGACCTGTTACACAGGCGATACCGCGAAACGATAAGGCCTATAGAATCGCCCGATCGTTTGTACGAGCTGCAAACGCGCTGGTGCGCCTAACCGAAACGGGAGCGCGATATGTCGGATCAAGGAAGCCAACCGGACCAGCCTGACCACTCCGTGGACAAGGCGGCCCGCAACCTGGACGCGTACCGGGCTCGTTACGCCGAGCGGACCGCCGGGATGACCGCCTCCGAGATCCGAGCTCTCTTCGCCGTCGCCAGCCGCCCCGAGGTGGTGTCGCTGGCGGGCGGCATGCCGAACCTCGCCGCCCTCCCGCTGGACTCCCTGGCCACCGAGGTGGCAAGGCTGGTGTCCGAGGACGGGCAGGTCGCGCTGCAGTACGGCTCCGCACACGGCGTGCCGGAACTGCGCGAGCAGATCTGCGAGGTCATGGCCCTGGAGGGGATCAGCGCCCACCCGGACGACGTGGTGGTGACCGCCGGCTCCCAGATGGGCCTGGACATGGTGACCCGCATCTTCTGCGACCCGGGTGACGTGATCCTGGCCGAGGGCCCGTCCTACGTGGGCGCGCTGGGCTCGTTCGGCGCCTACCAGGCCGAGGTCGTTCACGTCGCGATGGACGAGGACGGCCTGCAGCCCGAGGCGCTGCGCCAGGCGATCGCGGACCTGGGCAAGCAGGGCAAGCGGATCAAGTTCCTGTACACGATCCCGAACTTCCACAACCCGGGCGGCATCACGCTGGCGGTGAACCGGCGGGCGGAGGTCCTGGAGATCTGCCGCGAAGCGGACATCCTCGTGGTGGAAGACAACCCGTACGGCCTGCTGGGCTTCGACGGGAAGCCGTACCCGGCGCTGCGCAGCATGGACCCGGACAACGTGGTGTACCTGGGTTCGTTCTCGAAGACGTTCGCGTCGGGCCTGCGAGTGGGCTGGGTGCTGGCTCCGCTGGCGATCAGGGAGAAGCTGGTCCTCACGGCCGAGTCGGCCACGCTGTGCCCGCCCACGCTGAACCAGATGATCGTCTCCCGCTACCTGTCGACGCACGACTGGCAGGGCCAGATCAAGATCTTCCAGGAGCAGTACCGGGAACGCCGCGACGCGATGATGTCCGCGCTGGAGCAGCACATGCCGGCCGGTTGCACGTGGACGAAGCCGGAGGGCGGCTTCTTCGTCTGGCTGACCGTGCCGGAGGGCGTGGACACGAAGGCGATGCTGCCGCGTGCGGTGACGCAGCGGGTCGCCTACGTCTCGGGCACCGGCTTCTACCGGGACGGGTTCGGCAGCCGCCAGATGAGGTTGTCCTACTGCTACCCGACGCCGGAGCGGATCCGCGAGGGTGTGCGCCGGCTCGCCAACACGCTGTCCGAGGAGATGGAGCTGGTTCGCACCTTCGGTACCGTGCCGCCCAGGAGCGTGCCGGGACCGCAGGCGCCGTCGCCCGACACCGCGTGAGTTTCCCCATCCACACGACCGGTCCACTGCGCCTGATCTGGTGCAGTGGACCGCTACTTTTCCGAGGTGCTGAAGAGAGTGTCTGATCGCTGGGTTGCCGTGCTCGCCGGTGGGCTTTCGCACGAGCGCGATGTGTCGCTGCGTTCCGGCCGCCGGTTGTCCGCCGCGCTGCGCTCGGTCGGCATGACCGTCGCGGAGTGGGACGCCGATGCCCGGCTGCTGTCCCGACTCACCGAGGAGCGGCCGGACGCGGTGGTCATCGCCCTGCACGGCGGGGAAGGGGAGAACGGTTCAGTGCAGGCCGTGCTGGACATGCTCGGCATCCCCTACGTCGGAACCGGTCCGCACGCTTCCCGTCGCACCTGGGACAAGCCCACTGCGAAGGCTGAGGTGGCCCGTGCCGGTCTGACGACGCCGGACTGGGTGGCACTGCCGCACGCGACCTTCCGCGAGCTGGGAGCGCAAGCGGTGCTGGACGCGCTCGTGAGCAAGCTGGGTCTGCCGCTGATGCTCAAGCCGGACCAGGGCGGCTCGGGACTGGGCGCCCAGGTGGTGCGCGACGCGGCGAACCTGCCGTCGGCGATGGTGGGCGCGCTGTCCTACGGCGACGCGGTTCTCGTCGAGCGCTTCATCGAGGGGACCGAGGTCGCGATCACCGTCGTCGAGGGGCCGGACGGTCCGGAGGCGCTGCCGGCCGTCGAGATCGAAGCGGCCGACGGCGTCTACGACTACACCGCTCGCTACACCGCCGGACTGACGAACTACCGGTCCCCGGCGGACATCTCCGCCGACACCGCCGCGGCGGCGGGTGAGCTGGCGATCGCCGCGCACAAGCTGCTCGGGCTGCGCGACATCTCCCGGACGGACGCGATCATCGACACCGACGGCGTCCCGCACTTCCTCGACGCGAAGGTGTCGCCCGGACTGACCGAGACCTCGCTGCTGCCGATGGCGGTCGAAGCGGCCGGGCGCTCGCTGGGGGAGACCTACGCCGGACTCGTCGAGCGGGCGATCAAGCGCGGCGGCTGACTCGCGCGTTTCACGTGAAACAAAAGCGGCGGACTCCACGGAGTCCGCCGCTTTTTCGTCGATCGCCGAACGTCACCGAGAACGTCCGATTCAATCACGATCAGTAATCATCACCGTGACGTAAGGACCCGGTGTCATTCCTCGCTGATTCCACGGGCCTCTTGGCCCAAGATCAACTCCGCGATGCGCTCAAGATCGTCCACCGAGCCGTATTCGATGACGATCTTGCCCTTCCGGCTCCCGCGGGCCACCTTCACCTTGGTGTCGAAGTGGTTCGCGAGCCGGTCCGCCAGCCGATCGAACCCAGGCGCCTGGATCTGCTTCTTCGCCGAGGACTTCTCCTTCGCAGGAGCCTCGGACTTCTTGAGCGTCACCTGCTCCTCGGTCGCGCGGACCGACAGACCCTCGGCGACGATCCGCTTCGCCAGGTCCTCCTGGTGCCCGACGTCCTCGAGGCTCAGCAGCGCGCGGGCGTGGCCGGCCGACAGCACGCCGACGGCGACCCGACGCTGGACTTCGAGGGGGAGGCGCAGCAGGCGGATGGTGTTGGTGATGACCGGACGGCTCCGGCCGATCCGATCCGCGAGTTCATCGTGGGTCACGCCGAACTCGTCCAGCAGCTGCTGGTAGGCCGCCGCCTCTTCCAGCGGGTTGAGCTGAACGCGGTGGATGTTCTCCAGCAGCGCGTCCCGGAGCAGCGCGTCGTCCTTGGTCTCGCGGACGATCGCGGGGATGTACTCCAGACCGGCCAGCTGGGAGGCCCGCCACCGGCGCTCGCCCATGATCAGCTCGTACTGATCGTCCTCGATCTCGCGCACCACGATGGGCTGCATGAGCCCGAACTCGCGGATCGAGTGTTCCAACTCGTTGAGCGCTTCCTCGTCGAAGACCTGACGAGGCTGCTTCGGGTTGGGGTTGATCGATGCGATGGCGATCTCTTTGTAGACGGCACCCGCGACGGATCCCTGCGCCTCGCTCTCCGTTTCACGTGAAACGGAGGGCTCGGGCTGGGAGCCGCCGTAGGCGGGCCCACCACGCAAACCTGAGGTCGCTCCGCCCAGCGTGGCGCCATCGGCACCGGCTGGGGGAGCGCTCGGGATCAGCGCGGCGATACCGCGGCCCAGACCACCTCGTCGCTCGGTCATGCTGTCTTCCTTTCGGCACCCCGCTCCGCGATCTCTCGCGCCGCGTCCAGGTAGCTCATCGAGCCTCGTGATCCCGGATCGTAGGTCAGCACAGTCTGACCGAAGCCCGGAGCCTCAGAAATCTTCACGCTACGCGGAATCACCGTCCGCAGGGTCAGGTCTCCGAAATGACCGCGCACCTCGGCGGTGACCTGATCGGCGAGCTTGGTCCGCCCGTCGTACATCGTCAGCAGGATCGTCGAGACCCACAGCGCCGGGTTGAGGTGGGACTGCACCAGCTCGATGTTGCGGAGCAGCTGTCCCAGACCCTCCAGCGCGTAGTACTCGCACTGGATCGGGATCAGCACCTCGTGCGCGGCGACCAACGCGTTCACCGTGAGCAGGCCGAGCGACGGCGGGCAGTCCACGAAGACGTAGTCGAAGTCCAACGCCTCGACCGCTTCGGAGTTCAGCGCCTCCTTCAGGCGGCCTTCGCGAGCCACCATGGTGACGAGCTCGATCTCCGAGCCGGCCAGGTCGATCGTGGCCGGGACGCAGAAGAGGTTGTCCGACTGGGTGCTCTTGGCCGCCGCGTCCGCGACGCTGATCTCACCGAGGAGAACCTCGTAGACCGAGGGGACGCCACCGCGGTGCTCCACACCGAGCGCGGTGCTCGCGTTGCCCTGCGGGTCGAGGTCGATCACCAGGACCTTGAGACCGTGCAGCGCCAGACCTGCCGCGAGGTTCACCGTGCTCGTCGTCTTGCCAACGCCGCCCTTCTGGTTGGCCACGGTGATGATGCGCCGGTTCTTGGGGCGGGGGAGGTCCAGCTCGTCGGGGTGCAGCACGCGTGTGGCGCGCTGCGCCTCCTCCATGATCGGAGTCCAGCCGATGTCGTCCCGGCCGAAGCTCATGGCGTTGGTCTCCGGGCCGGAGGGGAATCGCATGGCGCCCATCGCGCGCCCCCTTGTTTCACGTGAAACCCGACCCGCTCCGTTTTCCTCCGGATTCACCGTCCACGTTCCTTTCTCGCTCGACGTGTCTCACGACGCCGACCGGACGAGGTTCGGGCCGCCGCGACCCGCTCCACCACGACAACGGTCGTCGGCACATCGAGTACGCCGACACCGCATGATTTGACTTCGCCACGACCGCCACCGGCCGCGGCGATCGCCGCCGCATCCCGTTCGAGTTCTTCAGCCGCGCTATCGCCCTTCATGGCGAGCAGTAGGCCGTCCTGCCGCAGCAGCGGGAGAGACCACTTCGCGAGCCGTTCCATCGGCGCCACGGCGCGCGCGGTCACGACGTCCTGATCGGCAAGTCGTTCGCGCACCGGACCCTCCTCGGCACGACCACGCACCACCTCAACGGTGAGTGCCAGCTCGGTGATGACTTCCTGCAACCACGTCACCCGCCGAGCCATCGGCTCCAGCAAGGTGAGGGTGAGATCCGGGCGAGCGATCGCCAACGGGATGCCCGGCAACCCCGCCCCAGAGCCTACGTCCACAACCCGGCTTTGAGGGGGTAGCAACTCCGCAATCACAGCAGAGTTCAGCAGATGTCTTTCCCAGAGCCGGTCCAATTCACGTGGACCGATCAATCCGCGACGGATTCCGTGCTCGTGGAGTAACTCGGCGAACCTCTCCGCCAACTCCACTCGCTCGCCGAAAACGACCCGCGCCGCCTCGGGCGCACCTCCGGTCAAGACATTCACCCCGCTGTTTCACGTGAAACCAAAGACTTCGCGTCTAGCCTGCCGGATCGCGATCCGAAGCCGCGCACCAACCCGCTGTTTCACGTGAAACCACGCCGAACGAGTACCGGCGAGGCCAAGGACCATTCAGCCAGACCAGAGTTTCAGAACGGTTGCACCCCGACTACAGCCCAGTCCGGGCACGTGGCAAACCAGTAAGTGCTCAAGTCGACAAAACGCCCCCGCCGGACTGGGAGTCCGACGGGGGCGTTGAGCAGGGGAGCGGGTCAGCTCTTGAAGACGACGACCTTGCGGTTGGGCTCTTCGCCTTCGCTCTCGCTGTAGACCCCATCGATCGCCGCCACGGCGTCGTGGATGATCTTCCGCTCGAACGGGGTCATCGGCCGCAGCCGAGCCTCCTGGCCGCTCTTGAGAACTTCCTCGGCGGTGGACCGGCCGATCTCGGAGAGCTCCTCGCGGCGCCCGGCCCGCCAGCCGGCGACGTCGAGCATGAGCCGGCTGCGCACGCCGGTGTCCTGCTGGACGGCGAGCCGGGTCAGCTCCTGCAGGGCTTCGAGCACCTGGCCACGACCGCCGACGAGCTTCTCGAGGTCGGAACCTCCGTCGATGCTCACCACCGCACGGCCGGCCTCCACGTCGAGGTCGATGTCGCCGTCGTAGTCGAGCAGGTCGAGCAGCCGCTCCAGGTAGTCGCCCGCGACGTCACCTTCCTGCACCAGCAGGGCCTCGGTGTTGGACACCTCGGGGGAGGACTCGTCGTTGGCGGGGGAGTCGGTGGCCTCGGCGACGGCCGGGCTCTCCTGCACAGTTTCAGACACTGGGTGTCTCCTCTCCAGGGGTTCGCGACGGGGTCAGCGGGTCTCGCCCGGCTTGTCCGTGTCACGAGCGCGGTCTTCGATCACCCCGGGGATCTCACCGGGTTGGTCATCGGACGCCTTCTCAGCGGTGGTGGTGTCGACGACTGCCGACGCAGCGCCTGCCGAATTCGCGACCGCGGGCGCGTCAGCGGACGCAGCCTCCTCGCGATCGATCCGGCGGTACACCACTCGTTGCTGTCCCAGCGTCCAGAAGTTGTTGGCCAGCCAGTAGATCAGAATGGCCAGCGGGAGGAACGGACCACCGACGATAGCGAACATCGGGAAGATCCACAGCATCAGTTTGTTGGTCATCGCCGCCTGCGGGCTGGCGGCGGCCTCGGGGCTCTGCCGCTGCAGCGAGTGCCGGGCGGTGAAGTGCGTGGCGATCGCGGCCGCGATCATCAGCGGCACGGCGACGGTCATCATCGACAGCCGGTCGGTGCCGAACGTGGCGAGCAGCTCGGTCGGCTGGCTGAGCGTGTTCGACAGCTTCGCGCCGAACAGGTCGGCCTCGACGAAGGAGGCGACGTCGGCGGCGTTGAACACGAAGTTGCCGGGAGCGCCGGGCTTGAAGCCGTTGAGCACGTGGAAGAGGCCGATGAACACCGGGACCTGCACGAGCATGGGCAGGCAGCCGGAGAGCGGGTTGAAGCCCTGCTCGGTCTGGAGCTTCTGCATCTCCGCGGCGAGCTTCTGCTTGTCGTCGCCGTGCTTCTCCTGCAGCTCCCGCACCAGGGGAGCGAACTCCTGCATCTTCTTCATCGACCGGACCTGGTGCACGAACGGCTTGAACAGCAGCGCGCGCAGGGTGAAGACCAGGAAGATGACCGAGAGCGCCCAGGCGAACCCGCTCGACGGTTCGAGCACGGAGCCGAAGACCTTGTGCCAGAACCAGAGGATGGCCGACACGGGGTAGTAGATGAAGTCCAGCACGCGGGCTACTCCTCGGCGGGTTTGTCGGAAAGGCGAATACCGGCTCGCCGCTCACGGGGTGGTGGGACCGGGTCCAGTCCTCCGGGGTGCCAGGGGCCGCAGCGCAGGAGCCTGCGGACGGTGAGCCATCCGCCGCGGAACAGCCCGTGCACGGTCAGCGCCTCGACAGCGTAGGCGCTGCAGCTGGGGTAGAACCGGCACATCGGCGGCAGCAGCGGGGAGATGACCTTGCGGTAGACGTGCACCGGGCCGAGCAGGAGCCAGGCGGACAGGTGGGGTTTGCGCCCCGCACGACTTTCGTCATGCGATTCGTCATGCCACCGATCCGATGCCATCTCCTGCAACCCCGCCATCACCTGCTGTCCGGGCCATCGGGGTAACGGACGCGAAGCTTTTTCAACGCCGCGTCGATGTCCGTGCCGAGCTCCCGGCTGGACGCGTCCGCTGCCGGAGGCAGCGCCCGAACCACCACCAGTGTGCCAGCGGGCAGGTCCGGGAGGCGGTCACGCATCAAGTGACGCAGACGGCGGGCGACCCGGTGGCGCACCACCGCGACACCCACGGCCTTGCTGACGACAAAACCCACCCGGGTCGAAGCAGACGAGTCCCGGGTGGGTGCCGTATTAGCTTGAGCCTCCGGCTTGGCCTCACCACAGTCCCGAGCCCGGGTCTGATCCGGGCGCAGGACGTGGACCACCAGTCGGGGACGTCCGGCCCGACGACCACGACGGACCACCAGGCGAAAGTCCTGGTTCCTGGTCAGCCGGGCTGCCGTGGGAAGCACGGCCGGACGCGATCAGGCAGACAGCTGCGCGCGGCCCCGGCGACGGCGCGTGGCCACGATGGCCCGGCCGGCGCGAGTGCGCATGCGCAGCCGGAACCCGTGCTTCCTGGCACGGCGGCGGTTGTTCGGCTGGAAAGTGCGCTTGCCCTTGCTCACGGTCGGATCTCCCGGTTACTACAGGCACCGATGGTCGCCTTCGGACCACGGTTCGGTCTTGGTGTCCCCGGTTCTTCAACCCGCAGGTCCGCAGGTACGGACCAAGAGCCGCAAGGCCGGGCGTGATGTCGGCGCGCCGACATGCCCGCTGCACAAGCGGGGGACTGTACGAGGGTACGCCAGAGCCAACAGCAGGTTCACAGCCGGGGTCGGCATCCGGCGATATCGGCCCCATAACGAAGGCGGCCGGGTCCGGCGAAACGGGTCGCGAGGCTCGCGGAGATGTCCGCGCTGGTGATCGGGTCACCGCTCGTCGACACCGAAGAGCCTGCCACATCACGATCTCCGCGAGGCCCGGGGGATCTGCTTGTGGCCGAGGCCGCCGCTTGTTAGCGTGCCTCCCTGCGATGTCGCAGACCGGTGGTTGGGAGCATCGGTCGGCAGTCAGGGGGAACTGACCTGGATCGCAGGGGTACTACGGCCCCAGGGGGAAACACCGGAACGGGCTGCCGTACCTTCATACACAAGCTGTGGACAACTCTGTGGACACGTGTGTCCATCGAGTCGCCCACTCATTCCGTGGTACCCGCTACCCGTGCAACCTTGGGGGTTGGGGACCGGGGCCGCAACCGGGGAGCATCAAGCGCTGTCTCTTATAC
>NZ_SMKS01000045.1:0-49930 GCF_004348435.1 Saccharopolyspora terrae
CGGGGGATCGGGGCGATGTTGGTGGTGGGGTGGTCAGTCCCACCAGAAGGACCAGGTGCGGCGGCCTCGGATCTCGCCTGCGTAGGCCGAGATCGAGCCGGTCTCCTGCAGGATCCGGTCGGGGCAGAAGGTCCAGTGCTCGGCGGCGACCTGGGTGGCGTGCTCGGCCGTTTGCGGCGGGGCGGCGACGCTCATGTCCAGGCGGTCCGGGCCGAGCCGCAGGATGCGGGCGCCGAAGCGCTCCTCCCAGCTGCGGACCATCGCCGACAGCCCGGCGGTGCGCGAGACGTGGTTGGCGGCACCGGACCAGCCGAGCACCGTCAGCACGTCGGCGCCGCGCTTGACCGGCACCAGGGCCAGCCGGGTGTCGGCGTCGACGAGCTTCGGGAGCTGCTGGTTGGCCAGCACGTCCGGATCGGCCAGCAGGTTGCCGGCCTTGGCGGGTCCCGGGCAGGCGTAGTCGAAGGGCGCCAGGACGTCGAGGTCGTAGGCGGGGCCGAGTTCGTCGTCGGTCTGCACCAGGCCGTCCCAGATCCGGACCATGACGTCGTAGACGCGCCAGCGGTCGATGTGCTCCAGCGGTTCGGGGGCGGTCACGCCGACGGTGCAGCGCTCGCCGAAGGTCTCGTCGCTGTCGCACAGCAGCAGCGGCCACAGCCCGCTGCGCCGGTGCTCGGCGCGCAGCGCGGCGGCCAGTTGGGGTCTCGGGGTGTCCAGGCTGATCCAGCACAGCGGTGTCGGGTAGGCGGCCATCGACATCCGCTCGGTGAGGATCTCGCCAGGTGGCAGCTCCGTGGAAAGGCCTGAACCGATGCCGAAAACCGCAGGAAGATCGGCCGGTGCCCCCGCGTCCCGGTCGTCTTGCAACACTTCACAGCCTCCTCGCGATTCCCGTTGGAACCACCTTAAGGACGCGGCGCGTTTCGTGGGAGTCCGGGATGGTGCAAACCAGCTAACATTTCGGGTTTCCTGCGTCCCGGTTTCCTGGCAGCAGCACGATGCGGCCGGTCTTCTTCCCGGATAGGTGCAGGTCCAGGGCCTGCTCGGCGTCCTGGAGCGGCATCCGTTCGGCGATGAGCGGTCGCAACCGTCCACTGGTGACCATCCGGAACAGCTCGGCCAGATCGGCTCGGAAGCGCTCTCCGGGTTTCACGTAGTACAGCCGCATGCGGCGTCCTGCCGTCCTGCCGAGCAACCGGCGGAGCTCCCAGCCGACCAGCATCCGGGTGATTCCCACGTAGGGCCGCCACCACGGGCCGGAATCGTCGAGCGTGGTCGCACTGCCGTAGCTGATGAGGGTGCCGCCGGGTGCGAGCAGCCGCCAGGAGGTCGGCAGGCTCGACGGCCCGAGCGGGTCGAGGACGGCGTCGACGCCGCCGGGTGCGAGCTCGCGCACGCGCGCCGCGACGTCCTCCGCGCGGTGATCGATCAACTCCGCTCCGAGGTCGGCGAGGTCGGCGTGCCGGTGCGCGGAAGCCGTTCCGATGACGCGGATCCCGTCGGCGGCGGCCAGTTGCGCGAGCAGCGTCCCGACTCCGCCGCCGATGCCGTGCACCAGGATCGTTCGTCCTCTTCGGACGTTCGCGGCGCGCAGCAGCTGCCGCGCGGTGACGCCGTTGAGCACCAGCGACACCGCTTCCGCCGCGTCGATGTCCGCGGGGACCTCGACCAGATCGCGGTCGCGGACCTCCACGTGCTCGGCCCACGCGCCGGTGCGCGGCATGGCCGCCACCCGCTGCCCGATCCGCCAGGAGCTCTCGGGTCCGACGGCGACGATCTCGCCGACCAGGTCGTACCCGGGCACGAACGGGAACGCGGGTTGGGCCGGGTAGCGGCCGCGCCGCATCTGCACCTCCGCGAAGGAGACCCCGGTGGCCTCGGTGCGGATCACGACGCCGCGCGGTCCCGGTTCGGGTGCGTCGGCCTCGCGGACGGCGATCTCGCCGAGTCCGGTGAACGCGATCTCGGTGCCTGCCATGACGACTCCTCGTGATAGCGAATAGCGAACGTTAGAACTTATAACCCAAATATGAAGCTGTTACCGTGTGGGTGTCAAGGGAGGCGGACATGTCAGCAGCGCAGCGCAGTCCCCGCGAGCGGTTCCGGGAGCAGACGCGCAACGAGGCGAAGCAGGTCGCGATGGAGCAGCTCGCCGAGTCGGGGCCGTCGGGGATCTCGGTCAACGCGATCGCCAAGCGGATGGGCGTCACCGGGCCCGCGCTCTACCGGTACTTCGCCAATCGCGACGCGCTGCTCACCGACCTGGTCACCGACGGCTACCGCGACCTGGCCGAGACCCTGGAGGGCATCGCGCTCGACCACCGCCGCAAGGCTCCCGAGAACAGGTTCCGCGAGATCGCGACGGGCTTCCGGGCGTGGGCGCTGGAGGCCCCGCAGCGCTTCCTGCTGCTGTACGGAACGCCGGTGCCCGGCTACGAGGCGCCCGCGGAGACCTTCGGCCTCGCCGACCGCGCGTTCCGGCCGCTCCTGGACGCCCTCGCCGAGCTGGCGCCGGAGGCGGCGCCGAGCGGTGCGCTGGACCGGCAGCTGGTGGCCTGGCGCGAGCGGCGCGGCGGGCCGCAGCCGCCGGTGCCGGCGCTGCGCAAGGCGGTCCGCGCCTGGTCGCGCCTGCACGGCGTGCTGAGCCTCGAGGTCACCGGTCAGTTCGCCGGGATGGGGGTCGACCCGGAACCGCTGTTCCGGGCCGAGGTGGATTCGGTCCTCGCCGAACCGTGGGAGTGAGGCCGGCCGCTGGGCGCGACCGGCCGCTCTACTCGCCTCGGCGAGGGGATGGGGCTTCGACCACGCAGTCGGAACCCGGGAACACCAGGCCGACGTGCCCGTCCGTGTAGCGGACCCTGTACGGCGGTTCGCCGTCCGGTCCGAGGACCTCCAGGATCTCCCCGTACTTCTCGGCCTCGTCGACGTGCTTGCTGTGCACGTGAAGCTGGTCGCCCACGACTGCTCTCATCGCACATCACCTCCGCCACACCAGGCTAGGTGACATGCGACACGCTCCGCATGGTCGTCAGCCGGCCAGGCGGGAACAGGTCGTGGTGACGGCCTGGTACTTGTCCAGCTGAGCGGAGGTCCACTCGGCGCTGGCCTCGATGTCGATCTGGCCGTCGGCCACCTGCTGGACCGACTCCTGCACGTCGAGCAGGTTCTGCTTCAGGGTTTCGTCGGCGGTCTGGTCGGCGAGCTGCTGGATCTCGGTGACCTTGGCCTGCGCATCGGCTTGGGCCTTCTGCGGGTCGGCGAAATTCGGCACGAAGTTCGCGGCGTTGATCGCCTGCAGGCACGCCTGAGCGGTGTCCAGGCTCTGCTGGGCGCCCTGGAGCTGCTGGTTGGCCTGCTGGAGTCCCTGTTGGGCCTCCTGGATCTCGCCGCACGCGGCGAGGCCGGCCAGCAGTGGCAGCGACACGACCGCCGCTGCGATCCGCATTCGAGCTCGCATCTTCCCTCCGGGGACAAGGAGCGGTGCCCACATGGCACCGCAGGTGCACCTTATCGGTCAGACCAGAGGGATTGTGCCCTTTGTCTTGTTTTGCCTGCTAATGGTCTAAACCCTACTCCGCCTGGCTCAAGGGCTTGCCTCGATCCAGGCCATCAAGCCAGGTGGCAGGTCCAGCCCGGCCAGCCACGGGGCCACGCCGAGGCGGTAGAGCACCACGCACGTCAGCGCCGCCGCCGCGAGGGTCAGGCCGGGGCCGATGATGGCGAGCTCGACGGCGCCGCCGGTGCGCATGCGCAGCTTCTTCGGCGGCGCGACGGGGTACCAGGTCTTGCCGCCCAGCGGCACCGGCCACAGCATCGGGCACCCCTGCTCGGTGATCGCGTCACCGATGAAGTGGGCGACGCAGCCGATCATCACGGCGAGCCCGAACGCGGCGGCGTCGGTCGGCTGGTCGCCCGCCCAGGCCCAGCAGGCCACCGTGAGCAGCAACGACGTGACCGCGATGAGCAGCGCGTCCTGCCGCGAGCTCCAGGTGTGCATCAGCCCTCGCACCGCGAGCCCGGCGAAGAAGAACATCAGCACGCCGAGCGCGCTGCCCTCGCTGGTCTGCACGATCGCGGTGGTGATCAGCCCGGCGAGGACGGCGAAGACCACCGTGTGCGTGAAGCCGCGGTGGGTGCCCTCGCGGTCGCTGTCCTTCTTGGTGCGGGTCAGCCGGTACAGGAAGCCGCTGAAGCCGCTGATGCCCGCGGAGAAGCCCTTGGATATGGCGCCGAAGGTGGCCGCGACCGTGGACGACGGGTGATCGATGTCGGGCAGCAGAGCGGCGCCTGCGGAGAGAGTGGCTCCGACCACCCAGGTCTTGGGGGATAATTGCCCAATCGCGTGCGTGTCGGCCAGGGCGGTCACCGCTGCCCATGCGGCCAACCCGCTCATCGCGTGCGTCGGTCCTGTCGCCATGTCTCTCCTGCATCGCCTGCCGCGCCGAACACCTGCTCGACAAGATCACTCGTCTGTGAGTTCGAGAGTAGAAGAAGATCGCGGTGCGGCTCGGCATTGCCCGGGGAGTGGCAGCTGTGAATCTGGCTTCGGATGTGCCGTGACCCTGGTGGCGGCCGACGGGGGCAAGGCACAATCGAAGGCGCTAGCAGTACGCTTGTACCGCTTGCATTCTCGCGAGAGGAGCACCCCGCCACATGAGCAAGATCAAGGTCCAGGGCACGGTCGCCGAACTGGACGGCGACGAGATGACCCGGATCATCTGGTCCTTCATCAAGGACAAGCTGATCCACCCCTACCTGGACATCAACCTCGACTACTACGACCTCGGCATCGAGCACCGGGATGCCACCGACGACCAGGTGACCGTCGACGCGGCGAACGCCATCGCCAAGCACGGCGTAGGCGTCAAGTGCGCCACCATCACGCCTGACGAGGCGCGCGTGGAGGAGTTCGGCCTGAAGAAGATGTGGCGGAGCCCGAACGGGACCGTCCGCAACATCCTCGGTGGCGTGATCTTCCGCGAGCCGATCGTCATCTCCAACATCCCGCGGTACGTGCCGACGTGGACCAAGCCGATCGTCATCGGCCGTCACGCCCACGGCGACCAGTACAAGGCCAGCGACTTCAAGGTCCCGGGCCCGGGCACCGTCACCATCACCTACACCCCCGAAGACGGCTCCGAGCCGATCGAGATGGAGGTGGCGAAGTTCGGTGAAGACGGTGGCGTGGCCATGGCCATGTACAACTACCGCAAGTCGATCGAGGAGTTCGCGCACGCGTCCTTCCGGTACGGCCTGGAGCGCGGCTACCCGGTCTACATGTCGACCAAGAACACGATCCTGAAGGCCTACGACGGCATGTTCAAGGACGTGTTCGAGGAGGTCTTCGAGGCCGAGTACAAGGCTCAGTTCGACGCCAAGGGCATCACCTACGAGCACCGGCTGATCGACGACATGGTCGCCACCGCCCTGAAGTGGGAGGGCGGCTACGTCTGGGCCTGCAAGAACTACGACGGTGACGTGCAGTCGGACACCGTCGCGCAGGGCTTCGGCTCGCTGGGTCTGATGACCTCGGTGCTGATGACCGCTGACGGCAAGGTGGAGGCCGAGGCCGCGCACGGCACGGTGACCCGCCACTACCGCCAGCACCAGCAGGGCAAGCCCACCTCGACCAACCCGATCGCGTCGATCTACGCCTGGACCCGCGGCCTGCAGGCCCGGGGCAAGATGGACTCGACCCCGGAGGTCATCGGCTTCGCCAGCGCGCTGGAGCAGGTCATCGTCGAGACCGTCGAGAGCGGCAAGATGACCAAGGACCTGGCCCTGCTGGTCGGCAACGACCAGCCGTTCCAGACCACCGAGGAGTTCCTCGCGACGCTGGACGAGAACCTGCAGAAGAAGATGGCCGACCGCTGATCTTCGGCTGACGCGAAGCGCCGCTACCACCCCAGGTGGAGCGGCGTTTTTGCGTTCCGGGCGACCGGCGCCGCCGACGTCCCGCGAACGCCAGGGGTGGGTGCGAACGGCCGAAACCCGTTGGGCTAAACTCTTCACCGCTGGCGGAGAGATCCGCCGAGCGCGATTAGCTCAGTGGGAGAGCGCTACCTTGACACGGTAGAGGTCACTGGTTCAATCCCAGTATCGCGCACCACCACTTTCATGCGGCTTGGCGATTCTGTTCCGCCTCAGGCGAGTTCGCGCGTCGCCGCAGGTAATCACCTGGCGAGTTCGGCGGTTCCAGGTCGAGTCGACGCCGCTTTCCGCGGTGACTCGTGGAATCCGCTCGAACAGCCGTGTCCGTCACCGGTTTCGCACTGCACCGGTGGACGCATCCCCGAAGGTGACGCGTCCACCGGTGCAGCGATGGGTCATTCGAAGAAGCGGTACACGGCCTCCGCGACGACCGCTGGACGCTCGTGGCCTTCGAGCTCGATCCGCCCGTCGACGATCAGCTGCACGCCACCTTTCGGCAGGACCTCCACCGCTGTGAGCGTCGCGTGCAGGCGGACCCGGCCACCTGCCGGAACCGGGTTCGTGAAGCGGACCTTGTTCAGCCCGTAGTTGATCGCCATGGTCGCGCTGTCCACCTGCAGGACCTCGGCCCACATCGGGATGATGAGCGAGAGCGTCAGGTAGCCGTGCGCGATCGGCCCTCCGAAGGGGCTTTCCGTCCGGGCGCGGTCGGGGTCGACGTGAATCCACTGGTGGTCGTCCGTGGCATCGGCGAAGGTGTTGATCCGCTGCTGGGGGACCTCGACCCAGGGACTAGTGCCCAGTTCTGCTCCCTCCAGCGCCTGGAGGTCGGCGAGCGTGGCGACGCGGGTCGTGGTCGGCGCGGTCGTGCGGTCGGTCATGGCCTCTCCTCGTTCGAACGCGGCCGGTTGTGTTGTCAGCTCTTGATCCCGAGAACGCGCAGCGCGTTCTCCTTGAAGATCAGCGGGGCGACCTCGGGTTTGATGTCGAGCTTCGCGAAGTCGTTGCGCCAGCGATCGACCTGGATCACGGGGAAGTCGGAGCCGAAGAGGACCTTCTCGCGGAGCATCGTGTTGGCGGCTTTCACCAGCTGCGGCGGGAAGTACTTCGGCGACCACCCCGACAGGTCGATGTAGACGTTCGCCTTGTGCATGGCGATCGAGATCTGGGAGTCGACCCACGGCACCGCGGGGTGAGCCAGGACGATCGTCAGATCGGGGAAGTCGGCAGCGACGTCGTCGAGGAGCATCGGGTCCGAGTAGCGGAGCTTGATGCCGTGCCCACCGGGGAGCCCGGCACCGATGCCGGTCTGCCCGGTGTGGAACAGCACGGGCACACCGGCCTCGGAGAGCAGCTCGTACAGCGGGTAGAACCGGCGGTCGTTGGGCTCGAACCCCTGCAGGCTCGGGTGGAACTTGAAGCCCCGCACGCCGTAGTCGTCGAGCAGGGTTCGGACGCGTTTGACCGCGGTCAGGCCTTGCCAGGGGTCGACCGAGCCGAACGGGATGAGCACGTCGTTGTTCGCGGCGGCCAGTTCGGCGATCTCCTCGACGGAGTTGGGCGCGTGGCCCGACGCCGAGGTGGCGTCGACGGTGAACACGACGGCGGCCATGTTGCGCTCCCTGTAGTGCGCAGCGATGGAGTCGATCGTCGGCGTGCGCTCGTGGCCGGATTTGAAGTACTTCTCCGAAGCCGCCATCAGCTCGTCGTCGACGGACTTGTGCCCGCACCCGTCGATCTCGACGTGGGTGTGCACGTCGATGGCCTCGATCGCGTCGAAGTCGATGGCGCACTCGTATCGGGTCACCTCGTCGCTCATCGGGCCCGCACCTCCTCCGGGAATTCCTCGCCCACCGACTCGACGGCGTGATCGAAGGTCGCGGCCCACTCGGTCGCGATGTCGTCGGCCGACCAACCGCCGTCGTGGAACGCGGTCGTCGTCAGCTGCGGGTGCGACCACAGCGCGAGCCGGTCCCCGCCGACCGAGATGGCCTGGCCGGTGATCTCGGCCGCCGCTTCGGAGGCCAGGAACGCGACGACTCCTGCGGCGTCCTCGGGCGTGCCCATCCCGACATCGCGCCGGATGACGGCAGGCAGCGGTTCGCCGCGCTTCATCGACTCGACGTGCGGCGCGAGGAACGGGATGGTCTCGGTCATCGCCGTCGCGGCGACCGGGCACACGGCGTTGACGGTGATGCCGGCCCGCTTCAGCTCCATCGCCCAAGTCCGGACCATGCCGACGATTCCGGCCTTCGCAGCGGAGTAGTTGGTCTGCCCGAAGTTGCCGCGCTGACCGGCGGGAGAACCCACGCAGATGATCCGGCCGCCCTCTCCCTGCTCCCGGAAGCGCTGCACCGCCCGGCGAACGCAGGTGAAGGTGCCGCGCAGGTGCACGTCGATCACCGCGTCGAAGTCCTCGTCGGTCATCTTCCACAGGACCTTGTCCCGCAAGATGCCGGCATTGGTGACCAGGACGTCCAGTCGCCCGAACTCCTCGACGGCGGCGGCCACCAGTCGCTCGGCCGTCTCCGCGCTTCCCACCGGAGCTACCACCGCGATCGCGCGGCCTCCGGACTCGACGATCTCGGCGACAGCGGTGTCCGCGGTGGCTTGGTCCACGTCGTTGATCACCACCGCGACCCCGCGTCGCGCGAGCTCCTTCGCGTACGCCAGGCCCAGGCCCTGCCCGCTACCGGTGACGACGGCAACCTTGGTGCTCAGCTCCATCATGCTCCTTAGGTCGAGTCTTTCGCATGGTAAAATCCATAGTTAAGATTTTCAATTATTTAGACGCAGAGTCATGGACAGGGGAGAGGCATGCCGCAGTCACAAGGCCGCTCGTTGGCGGAGGACCTCGGTTTTCTGCTCTCGCGTTCAGGGGGAATCCTGGCCGGTGCGGTGAACAAAGAACTGGTCTCGCTGGGCCTGAAGGTGCGCTCGTACTCCGTCTTGGCGCTGGCGTGCGAAGCGCCCGAAGGAGTCAACCAGCGCAGCGTCGCGGCCACGATGGGGCTCGACCCCAGTCAGATCGTGGGTCTGGTCGACGACCTCGAGGAGCGCGGCCTGGTCGAACGCACGGCCGCCCCCGCGGACCGCCGCAACAAGCTGATCGTGGCCACGGACGAGGGGCGCGAACTGCACGCGGACGCCTGTGCGCGCGCTGCCCGGGTCGAAGACGGCTACTTCGACCACCTGCCCAGCGAGGTGCTGGACCAGCTGAGAGAAGGCTTGCAGCACATCGTGTTCCCGGAGAGCACGACGTGACCGAGTCGCGGCGGGCCCCCATCAGCGTCCGCCCACCGCATCCAGGTCGTTGTCCTTGCTCTCTCCGGCCAGGAGGATGAACACCGCGCTGACCAGGCACAGCCCGATGATGAACATGCCGACCGGCAGGATCGAGCCACCGGCGGAGGCGAACAGCGATGCCAGGATCACCGGTGTGAAGCCCGCGCCGACCAGGGTCGCCAGCTGATAACCGAGCGAGGCGCCCGTGTAGCGGCTGCGCGTGCCGAACTGCTCGGAGATGTAGGCCGCGACCGGCCCGTACGTGGCGCTCTGGCACAACGTGTAACCGATGAAGGCGAACGCCGCCGCTGCGAGGGTGCCCTGGGCGAGGAGCATGAACAGCGGGTAGACGAGCACCACCATCCCGGCCAGGCCGCCCAGCATCACCGGTCGACGGCCGATCCGGTCGGACAGCCGGGCGTAGCCGAGCACCAGGAAGATCGCGCAGAACTGGCCCACGGCGAAGCCGAGCAGCACTTCGGACTTCACCCCTCCGTGCTTGATCGCGTAGGTGATCGCGAACGTGGTGAACGCGGTCTGCATGCCGAAGCTGGCGATGCAGGCCAACGCGGAGAACACCACGGTTCGCGGACGGCGCAGCACGACGAAGATCGGCGGAGCGGTCTTCTTGCGGTCGGCCTGCTCGCGGGCCGCGCGCTCGGCGGCTGCTCGGAACACGGGGCTCTCGCTGACCTTGGAGCGGACGTACAGGCCGAGCGCGAGCATCACGGCCGACACGAGGAAGGGGACGCGCCATCCCCAGCTGAGGAAGTCCTCGGAAGGCAGCAGTGCAGCTCCCGACATGGCGAGGGTGCCCAGCAGCGCACCCGTGGGCGCACCCGCGTTGGTGAACGCGGCGAGGAAGCCCCGCCGCTCCGGTTCGGCGTGTTCGAGCGCCATCAACGCCGCACCGCCCCACTCGCCGCCGATCGCGACGCCCTGGAGGACCCGCAGCGTGACGAGCGCGATCGCACCCCACGACCCGATCATCGACGCCGGCGGGATCAGGCCGATCAGGCACGAGGCCACACCCATGATGGCCATGGACAGCACCAGCATCTTCTTCCGGCCGATCAGATCGCCGAAGTGGCCGAACACGACGCCTCCGAGAGGGCGCGCGAGGTAGCCGGCGGCGAAGGTGCCCAGCGAGGCGATGGTCGCAGCGGCGGGCGAGAGACCGGAGAAGAACACCGGACCGAACACCAACGAGGCCGCAGTGCCGTAGAGCAGGAAGTCGTAGTACTCGAGGGTGCTTCCCAGGTAGCTCGAAAGCACCACGCGAGCGGCTTCTCCCGTTCGCGCAGGTGGTGAATGTGTTCTCGCGGAGCCGGTTTCGGTCATGGTGCTCCTTCGGTCGGTGAACGAGGGGATCGCGCAGCGCGCCGTACAGCGCCGCTGGAGTGGGGCGACGGCGTGTCAGCGGGCGTGGAGCCGCCTGAGTTCGCTCTTGCGGATCTTTCCGGTGGCGTTGCGGGGGATCTCGTCGAGGACGAGCAGCGACTTCGGGATCTTGTACTTCGCGAGGCGCTCTCCGAGGTACTCGACCATCTGCTCGTGCGTGAGCGCGTGCCCGTCGTCCAGGCTCACCGCGGCGCAGCCGACCTCGCCCCACTTCTCGTCCGGGATGCCGAAGACCGCGCAGGAGGTCACGCCCGGCATCTCCAGCAGCACTGCCTCGATCTCGGCGGGGTACACGTTCTCCCCGCCGGAGATGATCATGTCCTTGAGCCGGTCCACGATCGTCACGAAGCCGTCCACGTCTGGGAGCCCGACATCGCCCGAGCGGAACCAGAGCCCGTCGGTGAAGGCGTCGGCGGTGGCGTCCGGTCGATTCCAGTACTCGCGCATCACGTTCGGACCGCAGATCTGGATCTCGCCGCGCTCGCCCGGCGCCACGTCGCGCCCTTCCTCGTCCACCACCCTGACGTCGGTGAAGAAGTGCGGAACACCAGCGGTTCCGCGCTTGCGCTCCACGTCGTCCGGCGTGAGGATCAGCGCGCCCGGGCCGGTTTCGGTCAGGCCGTAGCCTTGGCAGATCTTGATGCCGCGTTCGGCGTAGGTCCGCAAGGTCCGGGGTGGTACGGGTGCCGCGGCCACCGTCACACGCCGGATGGCGGACAGGTCCGTCGAAGTCCAGTCGGGGTGGGAGCTGAGCGCGTCGAACATGGTCGGCACGCCGAAGGTGTAGGTGATCCGCTCGCTCTCCAGAGTCCGCAGGATCGGGCCGGGCTCGAAGCCCTCTTCGATGACCACGTTGCCGCCCTTGAGCAGCGTCGGCAGCGCGACGAAGTCCAACGCCGCGGTGTGGAACAGCGGAGCGCACACCAGGGCGGTCTCATCGCTGGTGAGGTCGAGGTCGATCACCGCGTTCATGACGCTGAACACGATGTTGCCGTGCGTCAGCACCACGCCCTTCGGACGACCGGTCGTGCCGGAGGTGTACATGATGAAGCACGGGTCGTCGTGCGACACCGGTTCGTCGATGCGCGCGGTGCCGGCCGAGGCGATGAGGTCCTCGTAGCCGGCGGTGTCCGCGGGTGCGTCCCCGTCGCGCATCACGACTCGTGTCGCGGAACCGCTCGCGGCCCGCGCGACCTCGGTCAGCTCCTGCGAGTGGATGAGGACCGAAGCGCCGGAATCGCGCAGGGCGAACTCGACTTCCGGTGCGGTCAGCCGCGCGTTGAGCGGGACGAAGATCGCGCCGAGCAGGCCGGAGGCGAACAGCGCTTCGAGGTAGGCGGGGTGATTCGCGCTCAGCAGCGCGACCCGGTCCCCGCGCCCGACCCCGAGCTCCCGCAAGGCGTGCGCGAGCCTGGTGACCCGGTCGTCGAGCTCTCGGTAGGTGATCCGACGATCGCGGAAGGAAATCGCGATCTTCTCCGGGGAGAGCCGGAACCTGCGGTGCGGCCAGGAACCGGTGCCTTCGTTGCGCATGTGGTGTGGCTCCTTCGGTGTGCTGCTCAGTCCGATCGGCTCGAGATCAGCCTGCGGCCGATGATTTCCTTCATGACCTCGGTGGTTCCGCCGTACAGGGTGCTGCCGCGGGAGTCGAGGTAATCGGCGGCGACGTCGTACTCGGCCATGAACCCGTAGCCCCCGTGCAGCTGGACCGCTCGGTTCACCACCTTCGAGTGCAGTTCGGTCACCCACCACTTCGCCATCGCCGCGGTGATCTCGTCCAAGTCGTGCTGCGCGGCGGCGAGGATGCAGCGGTCCACGAAGGACTGCGCGATCTCGATCTCCGTCGCCAGCTCCGCGAGGTAGAAGCGGTTGGCCTGGAAGTCCGCTATTCGCCGCCCGAAGGCCGTGCGGGTGACGGCGTGCTCCAGCGCGGTGCCGAACGTTCGGCGCATCAACGCCATGGATGCGACCGCGATGCTCAGCCTCTCCTGGGCCAAGTGGTGCCGCAGGTAGCCGAAGCCCTCCCCCTCCTGGCCGAGGAGGTTGGCGCGCGGGACTCGGACGCCGTCGAAGTGCAGCTCCGCTGTGTCCTGCGCTGCGAGTCCGATCTTGCGCAGCGGCCCTGTGCGGGAGAAGCCAGGCGCATCGGCTTCCATGACGAGCAGGCTGATGCCGTGCTTGCCCGCGGCGGGCTCCGTCTTGACGACGGCGATGAAGAGGTCGGCGAGCATCCCGTTCGAGATGAACGTCTTCGCGCCGCTGACCACGTAGTGGTCCCCGTCGCGTGTCGCGGTGGTGGTGACCGCGGCCAGGTCGCTGCCCGCAGCCGGTTCGCTCATCGCGATGGCCGCGATCTTCTCCCCGGTGCACAGCGGAGCGAGGAAGCGCTGCTTCTGCTCGTCGCTGCCCAGCGCGTTCAAGTACGGCGCCACGAGATCGTTGAACCCGGACAGGCTCATGGTCACCGCCTGCCCGCCGATCCGGCAGAGCTCCTCGATGAGCACCGCGTTGAAGCGGAAGTCGTCGACGCCCCCGCCGCCGAACCGCTCATCGACACCGACCCCGAGCAGGCCGAGCTCGCCGGCCGTCCGGTAGATCGCCGGGTCCACGCGCCCGGCATCCGCCCACTCGGCGAGGTGCGGGGCGACCTCGCGCTCGGCGAAGCGTCGGGCGACATCGCGGAACGCCTCGTGGTCGGCGTCGAAGATGGTGCGGGGCAACGAAACGGTGCTGCTCATCGAGGTCCTCTCGTGCCGGCTGCGCCGCTGTGCGGCGGGCGAGTGGTCACGCAGATCACAATGAAACTTAGATGATTGAAAATGTCAACCCAAGACAATGTCAACGAGTGCTGTCATCATGCACTGCGGGCGGGAGGGCGACCGACCCTCATCTCCGAATCCGCACACCAGATTCCGGATGACCGAGCCCGCGAGCCGACGGGTCCCGCCGGCCGGCACCGGAGAAGGAGCTCTCGATGTCTTCAGCAACCGAAGTGATCCTGCTCGGTACCTCGGGCGGACCGCGCTGGCGACGTGATCGCGCCGGGGTCGCGTCGGCGCTCGTCGTGGGCGACGCCGCCTACCTCGTGGACTGCGGGTACGGGACGGGCCGCCAGATGATCCGGGCGGGGCTCGGGCTGGATCGCTTGCGCGGACTCTTCGTCACCCACCTGCACTCCGACCACACGATCGACTTCTTCAGCCTGCTGCTCTTCGGCTGGTACGAGAAGCTCGAAGGCGTCGAGCGGCCGGTCGTCGCGCTCGGGCCCGGTGACCGCGGCAGGGTTCCTCCCGCCTCACCGCACCTGCTGACGCCTCCGGCGACGATCTGCTCGGACAGCCCGACACCGGGGCTGGCCGAGATGACGCGCCACCTCACGCGGGCCTTCGCCACCGACATCAACGACAGGCTGCGCGACAACCTCAGGCGGCATCCGGACGACCTCCTCGTGGCTCGCGACATCGCGTTGCCCCAGGACGTGCCGTTCGACCCCGACCACCGCCCGTGCCCGCGCATGCGGCCGTTCCAGATCTACGAGGACGACCGGGTGCGCGTCTCCGCGACCCTGGTGCAGCACGCGCCGGTGGCCCCCGCGTTCGCGTTCCGCTTCGACACCGACGAAGGCTCGGTGGTGTTCTCGGGGGACACCGGGGTGTGCGAGAACCTGATCGAACTCGCAGCCGATGCGGACGTCCTCGTCCACGAGGTCATCGACGAGCAGTGGGTCCACCGGCAGTACGAGGGAGGTCGGACGGAGCAGCAGCGCTCGATGATCGACCACCACCTCACCGCCCACACGGCCATCCCCGACACCGGCCGCGTCGCAGAACGAGCCGGGGTGCGGATCCTCGCGCTCAACCACTTCGTGCCGGGCGAGCTGGAGTCCCCGCGGTGGGAGGAGGCCGCGAAGGAGTTCTCCGGCACCCTCGTCGTCGGCCAAGACCTGGACCGGATCCCGCTCCGCCGCGCCTGATCAGAAGACCAGAGGCCGTGACCACCGCCCCTCCGGTGATCACGGCCTCGCACTGAGCCCCCGTACGCCTCGTGCGCGCCGCTCGTGCGACTCCGGTCCGGACGGCGTCCCACCTTCTCCCGGACGAGCTGGCGGACCAGCTCCTCCACGACGTCGTAAGCCCCGGCCCGTACAGGCACGACACGGCCATCGAGATCCGCCCGTAGAAGTCCGCGTCGTCACATCCGTCGACCGACGAGGGATCTCCGAAGAACGAGCTCGACAACTCCCGCGATATCGGCGAGGCCGGCCCCCAAGACTCCACGGCCATGCAACCCCCTCACTTCCCGGTCCGAGCCTCGGCGTCAGGCGAGTTCTTCGTCTGGGAGGTCGAGGTCTGTTGCTGCTGCGTGGAAGGCGTTGAGGCCCGTCAGCAGTGCTGTGCGGGTGCGCGGGGGCATGGCGTCGAGGACCTGCTTGAGGTCGGCTTGGCGTTCCCGCTGGAACTTGCGGAGGAGGCGGCGGCCGTCCCGGGAGAGCTGGAGCATGACCTCGCGCCGGTCGTAGGAGCCGGCGACGCGGTCGAGGAGGCCTGCGGCTTGGAGCCGGTCGCAGACGCGGCTCGTCACCGACGGGATGGAGCCCAGTTCGTCGGCGAGGCTCATCAGGTTGATGGAGCCGTGGCGGTCCACGACCACGAGCGCCCGCAGCTGCGAGGGGGAGACCTTCGGCTTCATTCGCTCGGCGCTGCGTCCCCAGACGACCATGAGAACCCCGATACCGGCTTCGAGGTCGTCGAGGTGTTCCGTGGACAGGGGATCGGGTTTGCGCACCGGAGGATCCTCCTCGCCGGATGTATCAAGTCCGCGCACTGCGATACCGGACGTATTCTGGCACGCCAGGAGCCGAGAACGTCCGCGGTTGAGCGGACTTGGGTGAAGCCGGAGACGTGGTGACCGTCGCGACACGTCTGGAGTTGAGCTGGATCCGGTCCTCGAACCGCTTGCCGCGTGGCACTGATCCGTTCCCGCGCGACGAGGTGCGGGAGGCTCGGCGTTCTCCGCGAATTTGCTTGCCATGCGACAAGCACTCGTTAAGATCACGTGGTTCAACTTGATCGGGTTGGGGCCGCAACGGTCGGCCGGCGACGATGCCGCCGACGCGAGGAAGGACGACAGGATGTCCCTCGGGCAGCGGGTTGCCGGAGCTCTCGGTGACGAGGCTCTGCACGACACCATCGGCAAGGCACCGGCGGCGAGCGTCCAGGTGACGTTCCCGCGGCCGGACGCGGTCGTCGCCACCGTCAGCGCGCCCGTGGACCGCGACACGGTCGACCAGCTCGAGACCATGCTCTGGCCGCAGCCGACGTCAACGGCGCGGTTGGTCGTCGTGGACCTCACCGACGTGCGCGTGCTCGACGTTCCGGACCTGCAACTTCTCACCCACGCCCACATGCTGGCGCAGGCTCGCGGTGGGGCGCTGCGCGTCGTCGTCGCGAGCGAGGCCGTCCGGAACGCGCTACACGCCGCCGGGCTCCGCGCCCTGCTGGAGTGCCACGCCACCGTCCAGGACGCCCTCGCCGCGACAACGACGAGCACCGACGTCATCGGCGCGTCGAGGGACTGACCTCGGGCGTGTGCGCGGGTCGCGTCCGCTTCCGCTTTCGGCCCGATCCGGGAGGATTCGGCGTTCGGCGGTGGTATACATGCCGAGTGGCGGAGGGTTCTGCGAGCGAGGCGTACGGACGGCGAGCGGAGGAGTACATCGCGCTCCTCGGCGACATCGATGCGACCGCACCACCCGATCGCGAGGTGATCGCCGGTTGGGCTCGCGCGCAACCCGAGGGACCGATCCTCGACGTGGGGTGCGGGCCGGGGCACTGGACGCACTGGCTGCACGAGCAGGGCTTGGACGTCGGAGGTCTCGATCCGACACCGGAATTCGTCGACGCCGCCCGGAAGCGCTTCCCGGACGTCGCGTTCCGGGAAGGCGTCGCCGAGCGGCTCGACGTCGCCGACTCCAGCCTGGCCGGGATCCTCGCCTGGTACTCCCTGATCCACGTGCGGCCCGACCGCGTCCCCGCCGCGCTCGCCGAGTTCGCCCGGGTCGTCGAACCCGGCGGCGGACTCCTCGTCGGCTTCTTCCGCGGACCGGAGCTCGAACCCTTCGACCACGCGGTGACCACCGCGTACTTCTGGCCGGTCGACCAGCTCAGCGACCTGATCGAGGAAGCCGGGTTCGCCGTCTCGGCCCGCGACACCCGCGACGATCCCGGCGTCCGGCCGCACGGCGCGATCGTGGCCTCCCGCGTGGGCTGACCCCGGGCTCCGAGGCTCAGGCCAGGAGGTCGCCCGGGCCGGGAATCCCGGTGAGTCGCCTCGACATCTCCCACAGGCGCTTCGCCGCCTCCGGGTCGCTGGCCCGCGCGCAACGTGCCCACCGCGAACGCGACGGTCTTCGTCGTGGACCAGGTGCTCGTGCCGGCGAAGTGACCCGGGGGGCGGGCGCGTCCGGGGAGGTCATCCGGGCTCGCCCGCTTCGCGCGTGCGTGATTGGGACAACTGGAGCAGCAGAACATCAAGTTCGCGAACCGTGTTTCGTTCAGGTCAATGTTCTGTTAAAAACAGTACAAGCGTTCTGCTATTCCTACTGCTGAGGAGCCTCGCCCGTGAGCCGAGACCCGAACGGACTAGAGCTGACGGCCGACGTCTTCGGCGCCATCCAGTTCCGCGACGGGCACCAGCCCGAGTTCGGCCAGGCTGTCTACGAGGTGCTGGAGTCGCTGGAACCCGCGCTCGCTCGGCACCCCGAGTACCTGCGGTCCGGCGTGCTGGAGCGGTTGTGCGAACCCGAGCGGCAGATCATCTTCCGGGTTCCGTGGACCGATGACGCGGGCGAGGTCAGGGTCAACCGCGGGTTCCGCGTCGAGTTCAACTCCGCGCTCGGGCCGTACAAGGGCGGGCTCCGGTTCCACCCCTCGGTCAACATCGGCGTGATCAAGTTCCTCGGCTTCGAGCAGATCTTCAAGAACGCGCTCACCGGGCTGCCGCTCGGCGGCGGCAAGGGCGGCTCGGACTTCGACCCCAAGGGCAAGTCCGACGCCGAGATCATGCGCTTCTGCCAGTCGTTCATGACCGAGCTGCACCGCCACATCGGCGAGTACACCGACGTGCCCGCGGGCGACATCGGCGTCGGGCGCCGCGAGATCGGCTACCTGTTCGGCCAGTACAAGCGCATCACCAACCGCTACGAGTCGGGCGTGCTCACCGGCAAGGGGCTCAACTGGGGCGGATCCCAGGTGCGGACCGAAGCGACCGGCTACGGCACGGTCTACTTCGTCGAGGAGATGCTGCGCGCCCGCGGTGACGGCTTCGACGGCCGCCGCGTCGTGGTGTCCGGTTCGGGCAACGTCGCGATCTACGCCGCCCGGAAGGCCGAGGAGCTCGGCGGCACCGTCGTGGCGATGTCGGATTCCGGCGGCTACGTCGTCGACGAGAACGGCATCGACGTCGAAGCGGTCCGGGAGCTCAAGGAGGTCCGCGCCGGTCGTCTCAAGGAGTACGCCGAGGACCACGAGCGCGCCCGGTTCGTCGAGGGCGGCTCGATCTGGGACGTGCCCTGCGCGATCGCGCTGCCCTGCGCCACCCAGAACGAGCTCGACGACGAGGCCGCGCTCGCGCTGGTGCGCAACGGCGTCGTCGCGGTCGGCGAGGGCGCCAACATGCCGACGACCCCCGGCGCGGTGAAGATCTTCCTCGACGCCGGGACCGCCTTCGGGCCCGGCAAGGCCGCCAACGCCGGTGGCGTGGCCACCTCGGGCCTGGAGATGCAGCAGAACGCGTCCCGCGACTCGTGGCACTTCAACTACACCGACGCGCGGCTGGCGGAGATCATGGCCGACATCCACAACGGCTGCCTGGCCACCGCCGAGGCCTACGGAGCCCCGGGCAACTACGTCCTGGGCGCCAACATCACCGGGTTCACCAAGGTCGCCGACACGATGCTCGACCTCGGCGTCATCTGAGGCCCCATCCCCTCCGGGCGTGTCCGCGAGGCGGTCGAGCACCGCGTCGCGGAAAATTACGATCAGGACCGTGACGCCGGGGCCCTCCCGCGCATCGGACCGTTCGTGATCACCACGCGAGAAGCAGAGCGCCCGGAGGAGGAGGTCGTGCCGCGCAGCCTCTTCCAGCGGCTTCGACACCCGCGCGACCCGCGGCTGCGGGGCCTGATCAGGCTGGCCTCCCGCACCGCGGAGGCCAGCGGGCGCTACCGGCTGATGGGTCTGGCGGGCGAGGCCGCGTTCTTCACGCTCACCTCGCTCCCGCCGGTCCTGCTGGGCGTCGTCGGCACCCTCGGCTACCTGGCCGGATGGCTCGGCCGCGAGGACACGGTCGCGGCGGTGGAGAACACCCTGGTGGAGGCCGCCGGAACGGTCCTGTCGCCGCAGGCCATCGATCAGCTGCTGCGGCCGGTGCTGCTCGAAGTCCTCGGATCAGGGCGCGCCGGGATCATCTCGATCGGCTTCGTCCTCGCCCTGTGGTCCGGGTCGGCGGCGCTGAACGTCTACATCGACACGATCTCGGTGGTCTACGGCCTCGGCGGCCAGCGCGGCGTGGTGCGGCAGCGGTTGATGTCGGTACTGGTCTACGTGGTGGGCCTGCTGGTGGCGCTGATCCTGCTGCCGCTGCTGGCGGTCGGGCCGTCGGTGATCGCCGGGTGGGTCCCGGAGGCGGCGGCGCTGGTGTACGGGCTGTACTGGCCGCTCATCGTGCTCGGCTCGATCGCGTCGCTGAGCACCCTGTACATGGTCTCGGTCCCGATCCGCGCGCCGTGGCGCGAGCACGTCCCGGGCGCCGCGGTGGCGCTGGTGGTGTGGCTGGCGGGCAGCTTCGGGCTGCGGATCTACCTGGACGTGAGCCTGCAGAACTCGCCCGTCTACGGCGCGCTGGCGGCCCCGATGGGCGTGCTGCTGTGGCTGTACGTCACGGCGTTCGCGGTGCTGCTGGGAGCCGTGGTCAACGCCGAGCTCGACACCGTCCAGCCGTCCCGGGTGATCGCCACGGCCCGCCGGGCCATCCGCGAGGGCGGGTCCGCGTCGTGATCCCGCTGCGGGGTGCGATCATCGAGATCACCGCTGGGCGCGGGCGGTGAAGTGGACCTCTGGTGGAGTCGCCTCTGCCGATGAGCTGCGGGAGACTTCGGGCGTGACCGAGCGGGTCGACACCGACAGAGGCCTGATGGCCGCTGCCCAGCGCGGCGATGGCGTGGCGTTCGACGAACTGGTCCGTCGGCACACCGCGACGATGTACCGGGTCGCGTTCCGCATCCTCGCCGACCGGGCGGAGGCGGAGGACGCGGTTCAGGAGGCGTGGGTGTCCGCCTGGCGGTCGCTGAGCCGCTTCCGGGGCGATGCCGCGCCGACCACGTGGCTGTACCGGGTGGTGACCAACGCCGCGCTCGGCCAGGTCCGCAGGCGCCGGGCAGTTCCGATGGACGTCAGCGACGAGTCGATGGACCACCTGTTCGCCGACGACGGCACGGGGAATCCTGAAGGGCACGCCGTGCGTTCCGAGGAGGCCGATCTGGTGCACCGGGCGATCGCCACCCTCGAACCCTCGCAACGGGTGCCCCTGGTGCTGCGCGAGTTCGAAGGGATGTCTTACGAGGAGATCGCCGAGGTGCTAGAGGTGAACACCGCCGCGTTGCGCTCGCGGTTGCACCGCGCCAGGTTGGCCTTGCTCGCGAAGTTGGAGGAGATGCGCCGTGGGTGAATTTCCCTTCGACCCCGAGCAACAGCTGGCCTGCGGGCACACCTACGGCGAGCTGGTCGAGCACCTCGCCGGCGACTCGACGCCGGAGTTCGCCGAGCACGTCGCCGGCTGCCCGCACTGCCGCGCCGCGCTGGACCGGTTGGCCCCGAGCTGGGCGCCGGTGCGCCGCGCCGCCCAGGTCTCCGTGGAACCGCCGAACGGCCTGCTCGACCGGGTGCTGATGACCTCCCGCCGGGCCCGGGGCGTCAACGTCGGACCGTCGATCGAGATCCCGCAGGAAGGCGGGGCGCTGCGGGTGACCCCGCACGCCGCGCTGGTGCTGGCGCGGCGCTTGATCGCCGAGCTGCTCGCGGGCTTCCCCGGTGTCCGGTTGCTGGCGTGCACGGGCGATTCGCAGGAGATCCGCGTCGAGCTCCAGGTGACCTACGGCTCGGACGCCCCGGAGCTGGCGACGCGGCTGCGCGAGGAGGTCGAGGACGGGCTGCGCGGTGCGCTCGGTCCGGGCGCCCCCGTCGTGTGGGTGCGCATCGCCGACGTCTCGTACCCCGGGGAGTGACCAACCCGCCCCGCTCGTGATGCGCGTCACGTCGTCGTCACGGATCTCCACCGGGCCGCATCTGATCTTCCGTCGGCAGCGGTTCGGCCCGGCCCGCGGTGTTCGCGGGCGGCCGGCCGCGAGCGATCGAGCGGAAAGGTTTCACCATGCCCCAGTCGGGCGGCAACTCCACCCAGCGCACCGAGTCCCAGGACGTCACGACGTCCACCTCGGTCGGTTCGGGATCGGTTCGGCTCACCGAGCGCAGCTCGCAGGGCAAGACCACGATCGCGGCTTCGGTGGTGCAGAAGATCGCCGGCATCGCGGCGCGCGAGATCTCCGGCGTGCACGCGATGGGCGGCGGGGTCTCCCGCGCCTTCGGTGCGATCCGGGAGCGCATCCCTGGCGGTAGCGGCACCTCGTCGACCTCCGGCGTGCAGGTCGAGGTCGGGGAGAAGCAGGCGGCCGTCGACCTGGACATCATCGTCGAGTACGGCGCGTCCATCTCGGAGATCGCCCGCGCCGTGCGCCGCAACGTCATCAGCGGCGTCGAGCGGATGACCGGCCTGGAGGTCATCGAGGTGAACATCGCCGTCAACGACATCCACCTGCCTTCCGAGGAAGGCCAGGACAACGAGGGCACCTCCACCGGCCCGTCCTCCCGGGTGGAGTGAGTCGTGGCGTCCGCCCACCTCACGCGATGCGCGGAGGAACCGGGATGAGCCCCGGCGCAGCTGAGGTGGCCGATCAGGTCGCCGCGGCCGTGCTGGCGCACCCGGCGGTGGCCTGGCTGCACGGCGGGAGCTTCGGCACCACCGCGACGCGCCTGCCCGGCCGCCGGGTCGTCGGCGTTCGGCTCGGCGGCGCGCACGACGCGGTCGAGGTCGGCAGTGGTGCTGCGGCTGGGCGACCCGCTGCCGGACGTCGTGGACCAGCTGCGGCGGCGAGTCGCCGCGGTCGTCGGCGAGGTCCCGGTGGACGTGGTGGTCTGCGCCGTCGTCGTGCCGGGCGAGGAACCGGGAGAAGGCTGATGGACCGCGAACCGGATCCGGACGCGCGGCGCCGGTATCGCGCTTTCATCCGGGCCAACCACCCCGACGCGGGTGGTGATCCGGAGGTGTTCGCGGCGGGTCTGGAGCGGCTCCGCGCCCGCTCGCGGCCTCAGCGGGGACGCGAGCGCCGTCCGGACCGCTACGACGCCCCGGTGGAAGTGGTCCCCGACGCGCGGATGGTGACCCGGCTGGCCGGCCGGGTCCGCGCCTGGCGCCGGCGCAGGAAGCGCAGCCGGGTGCGGTGAGAGATCGCCTCGATCGAGGCGACGAGGAGGGTGTGACGGATGAACGCTGTGCAGACAGGGCTGCTGGCCGGGTTGATCCTCGGAGTTGCCGCTGCGGCAGGAGGTTTCACCGGTTTCCTGATCGCGCTGGTGCTCGGTGCGATCGGTGTGGTCGTCGGTCGGGTCGTGGACGGGGAACTGGACCTCGGAGAGGTGTTCGGCCGGGGTGGGGACCGGTGAGCGCGCCGGTCGCGGAGGCGCAGGACGCGGGTGAGCGCGGCTCGCTGGAGATCGACCGCGGCGTGCTCCGCAAGATCGTCGAGCACGCCGCGAGCGGAGTCCCGGGCGTCGCGCGCACCCGTCGCGGACCGAGCGCGAAGCTCTCCGGGCCCGCCGAGGAACTGCGCATCCGGCTGGACCTGCCCGTCAGCTACCCGGAACCGGTCCGGGAGACCGCCCGCGCGGTGCGCGAGGCCGTGTCCGAGGAGCTGGAGCGGCTGGCCGATGCCGGGGTGCTGAACGTGGAGGTCACAGTCTCCGCCCTGGTGCCCGCGGCCCGACGAAACCGAGTGGAGTGAGTCCCGTGCGCGTCGTCGTCCGATTGCTCACGTCCCTGGCCGGGCTGGTCGTGCTCGCCGGCGGAGCGCTGCTGATCGTGGAGGTCGTCGGGGTCTGGGTTCGCCCGGGCTCGGGCGGTGTGCTGGTCCCGTGGTCGGCCGCCCGGGCCGTGCTGAGGGGGCTGACCTGGCGAGACGGCCCGGTGCTGGCCGTCGCCGCCGGGTGCGCGGCGCTCGGCGCAGTGCTGCTGCTGATCTCGCTGCTCGCGGGGCGCCGGGTCATCCGGCTGCTCGACCCGGCGCCGGAGGTGACGGTCACGACCGATCCTCGTTCGCTGGCCAGGGTCGTCGGCCACCGGGTGCGCGCCGAGGACGGCGTGGCGGCCACGGCGGTGACCGCCCGCCGGAAGCGGGTGCGGGTGAAGGTGACCGGGCGGTTCCGCGTCGTCGGCGATCTGCGGGACCGGGCGGCGACCACCGCGTCCGCCGCGGTCGAGGCGTTGCCGCTGCAGCGGGGTCCGAGGGTCTCGGTGTCGGTCTCTCCGGCGAAGGAGCGGTGATGACGAAGGTGAACGAGGACGTGCGGCCGAGCCGCACACCGGTCGGGCGGTCGCTGGGGTTCGAGCGCTCGCTGCTGGGCCTGCTCGCGCTCGTGCTGCTGGCCGCGGGCGCGCTGGCGCTGGTGGTCGGTTCCGGTCTGCTCGGCCGGTTCCGCGCGGGACGGCCGGTGCTGGACCCGCTGCTGGAGGGCTGGGTCGGTGCGAACCGGGTGTCGTTCCTCGCCGGGGCCGCGGCGCTGGGCGCCGTGCTGGTGGTCGTCGGGATCTGGTGGTTGCTGCGTTCGCTGCGCCCGGAGGGGCGACCGGACGTGCCGCTGGCCGACGAGGACGGCGGTTCGGCGACCATCACCTCCGGCGCGCTCGCCGCGGCGGTGCGCAGCGACCCCGAGCAGGTCGCGGGCGTCAGCCGGGCCCGGGTGCGGATGGCGGGAACCGAGCAGCGGCCGCACCTGCGGCTCGCGCTGTCCTTGCAGGAAGGCGTTGACGTGCGCGGGGTGTGGGCGGAGCTGGACGACGAGGTCCTCGACCGCGCACGCCGAGCGCTGGGGACCGAACGGCTGCCGGCCGCGATCCACTTCCAGTTGGATCGCGCGGCCGGCCGCCGGGTCAGCTGATCGGTCAGGGCTTGAGGACCTTCGTGGTGCGGCGGAAGGACCAGAGGACGACCAGGGCGGCCAGCGCGGTCAGCGGGGTGCCCATGGCGATCTTGGCGAAGGCCAGCCAGCCGGTGGAATCGGCGAGGTAGAGCCATTCCTTGACCACGAACCGGCCCGCGAAGACCAGCAGCACCGCCAGCGACGCGAGGTAGTGGGCGCGCAGCGCGGACCGGTTCTGGCGCCACGCGTGTCCGCCGCCGTGCAGCAGGTTCCAGATGACCCCGGTCAGCGGGCGACCGGCGAGCATCGAGACGAGCACGACGATCGCACCGGCGAGGCTGGCCCAGATCCCGACGAGGAAGAAGTCCTTGGCCGAGCCGGTCCAGGCCGCGACACCGCCGGCCGCGGCGATGGCCAGGACGCCGCCGAGGGCCGAGGACAGCTTCTCGCCGCGCAGCACGCGAAAACCGGTGAGCGCCAAGGCCGTCGCGAGCGCGACCGCGATCGACGGGGTCAGCGGAAGGAACGCGGTGGCGGTCACGAACACCACCACGGGCAACGTCGTGAACAGCATTCCCATCGGTCCGCCGAGACCGTCGAGCAGCGTCTGCTGGACGTTGACGGGCTTCTCCTCGGACTGGGGCGCGTCGGCTTCGGTCGTGGTCATTTCGCGTCTCCTATGTGGCGGGTGATGAAGCGGTCTGCGGCGTGGAACATGGCGATGACGTTCTCCCGGTTGACGAACATGTGCCCTTCGTCGTCGAAGACCAGGTACTCGACCTCGATGCCGCGCGCCCGGGCGGCCTCGACGATCAGGTCCGATTCCTCCTGCACCACGCGCGCGTCGTTGGCGCCCTGGACGACCAGCAGCGGGGCGCGGATCGCGTCGACGCGGGTGATCGGCGAGCGGGCCAGCATGTCGGTCTCCTGCTCCGGATCGGCCGGGTCGCCGACGTAGCGGTACCAGTTGTTGACCAGCCCGGGTCTGACGAAATCGGGTTGGGTGCGCATGAAGTTCGCGAGGTTGGAGATGCCGACGTAGTCGACGACGGCTGCGAAGCGGTCGGGGGTGAAGGTGGCGCCGACCAGCGCCGCGTAACCGCCGTAGGAGCCGCCGAAGATCGCGACCCGGTCGGGGTCGGCGTAGCCCTGCTCGACGGCCCAGTCGACACCGTCGATGAGGTCGTCGTGCATCGCTCCGGCGAGCTCGCCGATCGCGGCCTGCGTGTGCGCCTTGCCGAAACCGGTCGAACCGCGGAAGTTGACCTGCAGGACCGCGAAACCGCGGTTGGCGAACAGCTGCGCCACCGGGTCGAACCCCCACGCGTCGCGCGCCCACGGTCCACCGTGGACCAGCAGCACCAGCGGCAGCTTCGACGGTTCGACGCCGACCGGCAGCGTCAGGTACGACGGCAGCTCCAGCCCGTCTCGGGCGGTGATGGTCACCGGCGTCATCGGTGCCAGCGACTCGGGGTCGAGGTGCGGCCACGGCCGGAACAGCAGCCGCCGCTCACCGGTGGAGTGGTCGTAGAACCAGGTGGCGCCCGGGTCGCGGTCGTGGTTGAACGAGGCGATCCAGCGCTGCCCGGCGTCGTCGGAGGTGAGCTCGCCGAGGTCGCCGTCGGAGAGCTCCTGGAGCCGGGCCAGCACCTCCGCGAAGTGCGGGTCGAGCGCCCTGATCTCCTGGCGCTCGCCGAGGTAGCGGACGCCGAGCAGCTCGCCGGCGCGGTCGCGGATCAGTGTCTCGGGCAAGGTCGGCAACACCTGCGGGCGCGGGTCGAGGTCGAAGGTCGGGTGGCTGTCGACCTCGGTCGTCTCGCCGGTGGCGAGGTCGATGCGGACCAGGCGGGTCCGGTCGGTGCCCTCGTTGGTGCCGAACCACATGCCGGTGCCGTCGGACGTCATCTGCGACATGCCGCCCACCGGGTGGTCGGCACCCGGCAGCAGCAGCACGCGCCGCAGCGCGCCGTCGGCGTCCGGGTGCAGGATCTCGACGTCGCCGTCGGCGGTGAGCGATGTGGCCAGCAGCTCCCCGCCGCCCGCCTGGAACCAGGTCGTGCCGAGTCGCGGGCATTCGCCGAGCATCGTGAGCTCACCGGTGGTGATGTCGAGCTCGTGCAGGTCGAACTCGGCCGGGTTGCGCGCGTTCAGCAGGATCGCGAGCTTGCCGGGACGGCCGAGGGACGGCTCCGCCGAGACCACCCGCGCGCCGGGGAACGGCGTCAGGTCCACGGCGGGCGACCCGGGGGCGTCCAGGTCCACCCGGTGCAGGTGCCAGTTCTCGTCGCCGCCGTCGTCTTGCAGGTAGAGCAGCCAGCGCGGATCGTCGGTCCAGTGGAAGCTCTGCACGCTGCGGGTCTCGTCGGCGGTCACGCACCGCGGCTCGGCGTCCGGGTCGAGGTCCTGCACCCACACGTTGAGCCGGTTCTTCCAGGGCGCGAGGAACGCGAACCTGGTGCCGTCCGGCGAGATCCGCGCCTTGGCGCGCTGCGGGTCGGCGAAGAGATCCTCGACCGCGAGGTGGTCGGGTCTGGGCATGTCATCCCCCTCGTTCGTGGCTGTGGAACAAGGAGAAGGTGTGCCGCTGCGGCATGCTCAAGCCCGCAGCGGGGTGATGTGGCTCACCCTTGACCATGCCGCAGCGGCACGGTTTTGACTACGACGTGCAACGCCGTTGAGACGAGGAGAAACCCGGTGGCCTGGAGCACCCGCGAGATCGCCGAGCTGGCGGGCACGAGCCTGCGCGCCGTGCGGCACTACCACGAGGTGGGGCTGCTCGAGGAGCCCGAACGCCGAGCCAACGGCTACAAGCAGTACGGCGTCGCCCACCTGGTCCGGCTGCTGCGCATCAAGCGCCTGGTCGATCTCGGGTTCTCGCTGTCCCAGATCGCCGCCATGGGCGACGCCGACGACCACCCGGAGGAAGCCCTGCGCGCTCTCGACGCGGAACTCGCCGCCACCATCGAACGATTGCAACGCGCCCGCGTGGAGCTCGGTCTCATCCTGCACCAGGCCGCACCCACGGACCTGCCGCCCGAACTCGGCTCCGCAGCAGCGGCGACCCCGATGACCAAGACCGACCGCTCGTTCCTGGTCGTGATCTCCAGGGTCCTCGGCCCGCAGGGGATGAAGGCCTACGTCGACATGCTGCAGAGCACCTCGGTCGAGCAGAGCTCCTCGGAGTTCGACGACCTGCCCGCCGACGCCGACGAACCCACCCGCCAGGCCGTCGCCGAGGGCCTCGCCGAGGTCACCCGAACCCTCTACGAGGAGCACCCCGGCCTGCTCGAACTCGACGCCGACGCCCCCGGCGGCTCCCGCCACGCCTGGACCACCGCCGGCAAAGCCCTCATCGACCTCTACAACCCGGCCCAGCTCGACGTCCTCCGCAGAGTCCACCACCTCGTCCACGGCACCTGACCGCGGCAGCTTCACGCCAGGGCGTTGACCTGGTGGAGGAGGGGAGACTTGGAGGACGTCGTCGGAGGTGCCGGGCGGCCGCAGTTCGTTGCCGCCCGGCACGATCCGGTGCGCTTGCCGATTCTCGGTGACCTACGCAGCGTGTGGCGGGCGGCCGGGGCTGTTCCGGTCGATCCAGCGCTTGCCGTCAGCGGCGATGCCTTCCAGGAGGTGGAAGGTGTTGGTGAATCCCACGGCATCGAGGTTGATCGCTGAGATCACTTCGGGATTCTCCCCTGGGACCAGTTGGTGCGTGTCCGCGTCCTTGACGCGAATGATCCGCGCGGGGCCGTTGGAGAGGATCAGCTCGAGTTCGTAGCTGGCGCCGCTGCGTTCGGCGACCTGCACGGACGAGACGGTGTCGAACCGGTAGTTGCTGCGGTGCTCGTTGGTGAGCGTCGCGTCGGAGAAGTCGAGCTCGGTGCTGACTTCCCGGACGCCGTCCTGCGTGACCAGGAACAGGCGGAGCTCGTAGCGCGAGTAGCGCCAAGGGCCACCGTTGACGCGAGCGCGCTTGTACGGCCGCGCCGGGGTGAACAGGATGGTGTGGGTGATGATTTCACGCCATCCGAGCTGGTAGTGGCGGAGGACTTCGTCCGTGAAAATCGTCTTGTCGCAGGCGAGCCAGGTCTCCATCTCGGACTCGCTGGGCCGGATCGAATCGAGATAGCCCTTCCACCGTTGGTACGCGTCAACTCGGGCGGCCAGGCGTTCTTCGTACTCGTGGGTGTCCTCGGCAAGCCGGCGCTTCTCGCTGCTGAGGCGCAGCCATGCGGTTGCCGCTTTGCCGCCGCTCAAAGCCGCAGCGATCAACCCCAAAAATCCCATGGGAGAACCGGTTTGGACGGCGATGCTCAACCCCATGAGGACCGTGACGCCGAGCGAGGCCGTGCACGCCGCCTTTGTGGTCATCTTGGTCGTGTAGCGCTGCCGGTAGTCGACCAGCGATCCGTTGACGTGACGGTCGCGGGTGTCCCGTGCCAGGTACCGGATCAACCAGTACAGGCGATCGATTCCCACTCTGCTCTCGCGGTAGATCTCGGAGATCTCCATTCCGAGGCTGGCGCGGATGCCGGTCGTGTACCTGAGCCACTGGTCGCGGTCCACGCCGTGCGGCGCGCACACCGCGAAGTAGTGCTCGAAGGAGTGATGAACGCGGTTGGTGAACCCGTCCCCCGTGGTGTGAACGTTCGTGAGGTACGGAGGGAAGTGCTCCCGCTCCTTGTCCTCCAAGCGACGCTTCAGGAACCACCACTGCTCGCCAAAGCGATAGGCCCCGAAACCAGCGCCTACCAGGATCAACGTTTCGATGATCACCGGCACCGGTGATGCCGATACCCCGAAGATCCACAGAAGGCCGGCCAGGAGCGCGAAGAGCCCTGAGTAGACGTACGCCTCGCCTTGAGTCTCGATGCCATAAGCAACGGTCACCGGAGGACGAGCACGTGGACCGATCGGTTCGGGCTCGAAGTAGGCCCAGACCCGTTTGCTGCGGTCGTTGGCGAATCGTGAAGCCTTGGCCGCCTCCCGGGACTCCGCCCAGATGCTGTCCTTGATCCCGCCGGTGAGGACGAGGTCCAGGTGTCGAACGATCGGGTCGCGCTGTTCGGGCGGCAGCTCCCGGAGCGCCTTCAGAGCGGTCTCCGTCTCCCCGTTGACCTCGACGAGGCACTCAAGCAGATCGAAGGTCACCCGCAGAGCTGCCTTCCACTCGTCGTCGGGATAGCTGTCGACGAGTCCGGAAACGAGGTGCAAGCGCTCGCGTTCGTCAGCGGTCAGGTCGTGGTACGCGCGCTTGCTGAGCATGGCCAGGACCCAGTGGAAGCGGACCTGAGCGGTGTTGTGGCCGCATGCGATCGCATCACTGATCAGATCGCGTGCGCTCTTGGGCACACCGTCGTCCAGGTAGCGCTTACCGACCTCGTACTTGTGCTCGGGGGCGGAGTCCGGGCCGACGATGTACACGTTCGAGTTGTGGACGGTCTCCGCCTGGATGCCGACCGTGGAGTTCTCAGCGGTGTTGGTGGTGGTGCCGGTTTCGTTGGTCATGAGAGCGCTCCCACAGCCGTGATCAGCGGAGCCAGCTGGGCGGCCAGGTTGGCCAAATCCGCGACGAGGCCTCGCAGCCGCTTCAACGCCAGAGTCACCTTCTTCTTGGAATCCGGCGTGTTCTCCCGCGCTGCTTGGCTGGCGGTGTCGAGCTCGGCCTGCGCGTCGTGGTATGTGTCGTCGTCGAGCGCTCCGGCGGCGTGCTCGCGATCAAGCTGCTCACGGATGTCGTTGAGCCCCGCGATCAGGTCGGGCAGTCCCGAGATCGTTGGGGGCGCGCTCACGTTGACGGTGCTTCCGACGACCGCGCCGCCGGCCATGATCCCGACAGTGCTGGAGTGGGCGGTGTTGGTGACGCTTCGTGGTGCGGTGGGGCTGATGTCATCGGACATCGCGCTGACTCCTTCTGCTGCTATCTCCGCTGCCAGCCGCGTGGCGAAGGCTGCGGCGTTGTTCGCTGCTCGGGGCTGCCAATTGCGATCCGCATTGGTGCTCTTCGTGCCGTCAGCCAGGTCGCTGATGCCGCGAACGATCGCGACCGGCGATGTGTTGAGGTGTCCGGCTTGCGCGACTCCGGCGGCTTCCATCTCGATCGCGAGCGCATCGTTGTAGTGCTGTCGAATCCAGTGCGCCTCGGCGGAGATGCGTGAGTTCTGGACGACCTCTCCAGCTGCGATGGCGCCGAAGTGAACTTGCGGCCGGTCACCTTCGTGGGCGCTGTCGACCCAGTCATCGGCGCGCTGCACGTGGAAGCCCAGCTGGCTGATCGCATGCGGGGCCTCCCACGCGCGCGGCCGCGCCTTGAGGCCGTCGTCTTCGCTGGTGCCGCCGTGGTACGCGTAAACATGGGTTGCCATGACGACATCGCCCAGCTTCGTCGTCTCCCACAAGGCGCCTGCGATACCGACGAAGAGCACCGCCGCCGGGGAGAACTGCTGTATCGCGCGTTCAGCGAGAACGGCAGCCGGGTGATTGCCCTTGCTGGTCAGGCCGAGCGCGACCCGGCACGCCTTGCCCGGAATCCTCCCCACTTCGAATCGTGTCCCCCTGGCGTGGCGGTGCACCTGCGGATCTGCCAATCTCCGTCGCACGGCTTCGTACTCGAGATTGAGGGCGGTCAGTACCACCACGAGGTCTTTGTTCATCTAAGTTCCCTCATTGGTCGGGAATGGGGCAGGGCGGATCAGCGGAGGTGACAACACGGTTTGCGGCCCCGCTCGGAACAACCGTGCGGGTCGCCCCACCGCAGTTCGTCGTTCGGCTTCCGCCGGAACGATGAATCCGCTCACTGCTTGGACTTTTCGGTAGAAATTGCGCGTATCGAGTTCGACTCCCCAGACGGCCTCGTAGACCTTCCGCAGCTCCGCGATCGTGAAGAGATCGCCGCAGAAAGCCGTGGCCAGCGATGTGTACTCGAGCTTGGCTCGAGCACGTTCGATCCCGTCGACCACGATCTGCTCGTGGTCGAACGCCAGCCGTGCCCGCTTGCTCAGAACTTCTTCTGCGGGGACCCAAGAGGCATGTGCTGCGTCGGTTCCCGCTTTCGGTTCGGGGAGACCTGGGGCGATCGCCAGATACGCCACCGAGACGATCCGCCCCCGGGGATCGCGCTCCGGTTCTCCGTAAGCGGCCAACTGCTCCAAGTGCAGTTGTTCCGCGTTCAGAGAGGTCTCCTCGTTCAGCTCGCGGTGGGCGGCTTCCGTGATCGCTTCCCCGGTGTTGTTCAAGAAGCCACCGGGTAGTGCCAACTCGCCTCGGAACGGCTCTTCGCCTCGCTCGACGAGCAGCACGCAGAGGCGTCCTGCTCGAAGCGTGAGGATCACGAGGTCGACCGTGAGGAGAACGGTTGGTGGCGACCAGGATTCATCGTGCATGGCGAGGACCATACCGAGATAGTGTCAGATTGACAATAATCAGCGACTGGGCCGATCGGGTGCGGTTCCGAGGGGTGGCAAGCGTCCGCTCGCACGGGGTCGATGGGGCGACGGGCGAGTCGCGAGTCGTCGCACGGGTGACCCGAAGGTCGGGCGCATGTCGGAAACGTCGGTGTTTGGCGTTTTCTTGCACTTGACTGATGAAGCGTCCTTCGAAGTGATGTTCTGCAATGGCTCGCTGCAAAGGAAAGCGACGAGTTGTGGCTCCGCTGCGTCGAGGCAGCCGATCGTCGTGAGGTATCCCCGCTGCAGGTGACTGCTTAGCAGTGTTGATCGACCTTCGTGGTGCGGTTTTCAGAATCGAAAGGAATCGAGTCTTCTAAGCTGGGGAGACAAAAACAAACCCTTTGGTCCATTTATCAAACGGACCGAGCGGTTGGTTTATCTCCACGGCACCTGACCGCGGCAGGTTCACGCCAGGGCGTTGACCTGGTGGGGGTGGGGGTGTGTGCTCGTGGTCGAGGTGATCAACGATGCGCACTCACCGATCTCGCCGCGCGGCGGGACTTCTCGGGCTCGTGCTGGCCGCGGCGGTGTCGCTGCCCGCGACGGCGTCGGCGGCGGAGCCGTGGAACGGGGATTTCGCCGACTTCCCGGCTGATTCGTGGTCGCAGCAGTGGGGTGTGGTCGGTGATGGGCAGTTCGGGTTCGACCGGATGTCCGGGCAGGACGGGGCCGTGGACGTGTTCTACGGGCAGGGTTCGTCCGCACCGTCCTGCGAGGACTGCCCCAGCGAAGGTGGCGGCCAGTTCTACAGCGACTTCACCGCCGCCGGGCGCGGCGATCTCGCCGAGGCGCGCAGCCTCCAGCTGACCTACCAGGTCCGGTTCCCGGCGGACTGGGACTTCGGCAAGGGCGGCAAGCTGCCCGGTCTCTACGGCGGGAAACCCGGCGAGGCCGGGGGCGGGAACCACGGCCAGGCGTGGTCGACGCGGTTCATGTGGCGCAACGACGCCGGTTCCGGTGCTCGCAGAGCCGACGGCGAGGTCTACGTCTACGACCCGTCGATGGGCGACGGCTACGGCGAGGACGTCGGTCGCGGTGCCTGGCAGTGGCAGGCCGACGACCAGTGGCACACCGTGCAGCAGACCGTCGACCGAGACAGCGGGCGCATCCTCGTGAGCATCGACGGGCAGCAGGTGCTCGACGAGCAGGGGATCCAGCAGATCTCCGACATCCCCTTCTCCGGCATCTTCTTCTCCACGTTCTTCGGCGGCCACGCCACCGAGTGGGGCCCGAGCCACGACGTGCACGCTCAGTTCCGCGATTTCCAGGTCAGCACGCCCTGACAGGTAACGAGAGGGTGGCAGTTGTGTGAACTCGCCGACGCGCCCGCGGCAGGAGGAGGACATTCCGTTCCTGAGCGCTCCATCGTGAGTGGACAGGAACGGGAGGCCCGGGTGAAGGCACAGGCGAAGCGACGCGCGCTGTGGGCGGCGGTGACCGCGGGGCTGCTGCTCAGCACCGCTCCCGCTCACGCAGCGGAGGATCCGGATACCGCGGTGCAGCGGACGTTCGAGTCGGCTGCGGCCGAGTTCGGCGTTCCCGCACCGCTTCTGATGGCCACGTCCTACCAGCTCACCAGGTGGGAGGACCACCACGGCGAGCAGAGCAGGGCGGGCGGCTACGGGCCGATGCACCTCACCGAGGTCGACGTGGCCCGGCTGCGCGAGGAGAACCCGAAGCTGCGCGAGCTCGCCGACCACCCCGCGCTGCACACGCTGCCGGAAGCCGCGGAGCTGGTGGGCGTTCCGGCCGAGACGCTCAAGCGCGACCCGGAGCAGAACGTCCGCGCCGGGGCCGCGCTGCTCGCCGCGCGCGCCAAGAGCCTGGGCGGCGGAGAGCTCCCGAACGACCTCGGCGCCTGGTACCCGGCGATCGCCGACCTCAGCGGCAGCCCGCGGACCAGCGGTGCGCAGGACTTCGCCGACAGCGTCTACGACGTGCTCGGCCAAGGGCGTGCCCGCACCACCTCCAGCGGGCAGCACGTCGCGTTCTCCCGGATCCCCGAGGTGGAGCCCGACCGCGACCTCTCCGCGACCGCGCTCGCCGAGGACGAAGCGGAATCCGAGGCCGAGTGCCCGGATTCGCTGGACTGCCGCTTCATCCCCGCCGCCTACGCGCCGACCGACCCGGAGGACCCCTCGGCCGGGTACGGGAACTACGACACCGCCGAGCGGCCCGACGACGTCGAGATCGACTCGATCGTCCTGCACGACACCGAAGTCGCCTACCAGACCACGATCTCGCTGTTCCAGGACCCGGCGCACGGTGCCGCCTCGCACTACGTGATCCGGTCGTCCGACGGCGAGGTCACGCAGATGGTGCCCACCAAGGACATGCCGTGGCACGCCGGTAGCTGGGACCGGAACATGCGCTCCATCGGCATCGAGCACGAGGGCTGGGCCAACGAGGGCGGCACCTGGTACACCGAGGCGATGTACCGCTCGTCGGCGAAGCTCGTGCGGTACCTGGCGGAGAAGTACGACATCCCGCTGGACCGCGAGCACGTCGTCGGCCACGACGAGGTCAGCGCCGACAAGCCCGCCGGTGCCGGGTCCGAGCACTACGACCCGGGCCCGTACTGGGACTGGGCGCACTACATGAACCTCGTCGGGGCACCGCTCGACGGCGAGCGCGGCGAAGGTGAAGCGGTGACCATCTCCCCGCGCTTCGCCACCAACCAGCCGCCGGTCACCGAATGCCCGGACGGCGCCTGCCAGGAACTCCCCGCGCAGCCCGCGAACTTCCTGTACCTGCGCACCGAACCGCGCGACGACGCGCCGCTGCTGAGCAACCCCGCGCTGCACCCCGACGGCGAGCCCGGCACCACCCGCATCGAGGACTGGTCGGCCAAGGCCGCCACCGGTCAGCGCTACGCGGTCGCCGAGCGGCGGGGAGATTGGCTGGCGATCTGGTTCGGCGGCGAGAAGGCGTGGCTGCGCGACCCGGGCGGCGAGAACACCGCTCCCGCCGAGGACGCCGAACTCGTCGAGGCCCGCCGCGACGGCATCCCGACCTACGGCATGGCGGCACCGTCGCCGCGCGAGTACCCGGAGGGCATCGACCCCACCGTGATCGACCCGCTGCCGTACACCATCCCGGCCGGCCAGGTCTACGTCGCCGGGGACGACGTCGGCGCCACGGACTACCACGTCGGCTACGACGGTCTGGAGGACCCGAACAACCACGTGGTCATCAGCGGGGCCGAGCAGTACGTGCGGATCTCCTACCACCACCGCTGGGTGTACGTGAAGCGATCGGACGTCAAGCCGGTCGCGTGACGGGCCCGGTGGTCAGTTCGGGCGTGAACCGCCCGGTGCGTGCGGTGCCAGCGCGGCGGTGAGGCCGAGCAGGGTGAGGCCCGCGGTCGGGAAGAGCACGCTCCACGGGGCGGTTTCGGCGTAGTCGATGGACTGCGCCAGGATCGCGCCCCACTCCGGGGAGTCGTGCGGCGCAGCCAGTCCCAGGTAGCCGAGGCCCGCGAGGGCGAGGGCGTTGTGCGGCAGCCGGATCAGCGCGTGCCGCAGGACCGGCGTGAACACCGAGGGCAGCAGGTGCCGGGTGATGACGTGGGTCCGGCTGGCGCCGGTGGCGATGGCGGTGCGGACGAAACCCGAGGCGCGCACCTCCGCCGTCAGGGTCCGGGCGTGCACGGCCAGGGGGATCCAGGCGACCGAGCAGACCGCGATGACGGCGCTGAGCATCCCCGGCCCGGCCACGGCCGCGACCACGACGCCGGCCAGCACCGGAGGCACCGCGTTGAGGACGTCGGCGACCCCCGCGCGCGTGCGGGTCATGCCCGAGGCCAGTCCGAGGACCAGCGCCACCGCGCTGACCACCAGCGATCCGCCGATGCTGAGCAGCGCGCCGTGGCCGAAGCGGGCGAGCAGGTCGCGCCCCAGCGAGTCGGTGCCGAAGGGGTGCGCGGAGGCCGGGGCCTGCAGCCGGTCGGTCAGCGAGATCGCGCTCGGGTCGCGCAGCAGCCCGGCCAGCACGGCGATGGCCAGCACTCCGGCCGCCACCAGCGCCCAGCGCGCGCTCCCCGTCGAGTCCGATGTGGACTGCGGGATGCCGGTGCTGCGCAGGGCGGGACCCAGCATCCACCGGTGAGCGAGGACGCCCAGGCCGCCGAACGCCAGGCCCAGCAGGGCCAGCACGATCACGCAGCCCTGCACCAGCGGCAGGTCCTGAGCGAGAACGGCGTGCAGCGCGGTCGCGCCGAGACCGGGGATGGCGAAGACCGCCTCGACCACGATCCCCGATCCGAGCAGCCCGACGAACAGCAGCACCAGCTGCGGGAACGCCACCGCCACCGCGCGCCGCACCACGGCCCGCAGCACCACGCGCCTGCGAACCCCGTTCGCCCGCCACACCCGCACCCACGGCTCGGCCAGCGCGCCGTCGATCGCGCTCGCCAGCACCCGGCTGAGCGCACCGGCCGCCGGAAGTCCCAGCGCCAGCGCGGGAAGCGGCATGTTCGCCGGACCGGACCAGCCCGAGGTCGGCGCCAGCCCCCAGTGCACCGCGATCAGCACCAGCAGGCCGGTGGCCAGCAGGAACTCGGGCACCGCGGCGAGCACGGCACCGGTGGCCAGCGCGCCCCGGCCGACACCACCGGCCCCCTGGGCGGCCCGCCACAGGCTCGGCGCCAGCACCAGCAGCGCGCACACCAGCGCCGTCAGCGCGGCGACCAGGGCCAGCGTCACGGAGATCCCGGCGGCCCGGCTGATCGAATCCGCCACCGGAACGCCGCTGACCCAGGACCGCCCGAAGTCCCCGCGCACCGCCCCCGCCAGCCAGCCCAGCACGCCGGTCACCGGGTCGTCGGGGATGCCGACGTCGTGCCGGATCGAGGCGAGCACGGCCGGGTCGAGCTCCTGCTCGGCGGAGCGGGCGCGCAGCACGGTCTGCGCCGGGTCGTCGCCGCTCAACCACGGCAGCGCGCCGACCACGAACGCGGGGACGAGCACGGCGCCGGCGGTGACGAGCAGTCCGCGCAGCACCTTCCTCATGCGCCGCGCGAGGTTTCGACGGTGATCAGCCTCCGGTCGAAGCCGTCCTCGGCGACGCCGCTGACCCCGGGCGCGATGCCGATGCGGCTGCGCTCGTGCGCGATCGGGACGATCGCGTCGGTGCCGAGCACCTGCTCGGCGATGCGCACGGCGGCGCGTTCGCGCTCCTGCGGGGGCGCGGGCTGGGCGGCCTCGACGGCGGCGTCGATGGCCGGATCGCACAGCCGCGACAGGTTGTACCCGCCGTCGCAGGTCCAGTCGCTGCGCAGGTAGCCGATGGGGTCACCGGTGTCGACCGAGTAGTTGCGGGCGCCGATCACCACGTCGTAGGCGCCGGAGAGCAGGTCGGACTCCATCGTGGAGAACTCCTGCACGACCACGTCGGTCACCTCGAAACCGGCCTTGCGCAGGTCCTCGGCGACCACTGAGGCGATCTCGGGCAGTTCCGGGCGCTCGTCGTAGGTGGCGATGCGGATGCGGCCGCGCGGCTGGGCAGCCGCAGGAGCGGGAGGCGGCGGGGCGGCGGTCGCCCACGGGCTCGCCGGGCCGAACAGCCCCCGCGCCGGATCGGCCTGACCCGCGTAGACGCCTTCGGCGATGCGCGCCGGGTCGATGGCCTGCCGAGCCGCCGCGCGCATCGCCGGGTCGGCGAACACCGCGGAGCGGGTGTTGAGGTGCGCGCCGATCAGCCGGGGCAGCGGCACGTCGAGCACCTCGTTGCCCTCGACGGTGGGCAGCTGCGAGACGGGCACGGTGTCGACCACGTCGACCTCGCCCGCGCGCAGCGCGTTCGCCCGGCTCGCGCCGTCGGCGATGAACCGCGCGTCCACACCGGACGCCTTCGGCGCTCCGCCCCAGTAGCGGGGATTGGCGTTGAGCGTCGCGCCCGCCGCGCCCTGCACCGAATCCAGCACGTAGGGACCGGTTCCGGTGCGCACCGGGTTCGGCGACGCCGGGTCCGCGTAGGCGGCCGGAGCCAGGATCGCCAGCTGCGGAGCGGTGAGCCGCTGCGGCAGGATCGGATCCGGTCGCGCGGTGGTGAGCTCCAGCGCCCGCTCACCCGCGGCCTTCGCCGTGAGCTGCACGCCCTTGAGCGCGCGGGGTGGGGTCGTGGCGGTGACGACGTGGTTCAGGGAGGCGGCGGCGTGCTCGGCGGTCAGCGGCGTGCCGTCGTGGAAGGTGACCCCCGCGCGCAGGTTCAACCGCAGCGTGAGCGGGTCGGTCTGCTCCCAGCTCTCGGCCAGCGCGGGCCGCGCGGTGCCGTCGCGGTCGAGGACGGTGAGCGTTTCGGCGGCCCCGAGCTTGGTGAGCAGCAGCGCGTCGTCGCTGTGGGGCGAGAGGTTCGCGACCGGCTGGAACGACATGGCCACGCCCAGCCGGTCGTCCGCACCACCGCCGGGAGCGGCGGCGAAGCAGCCGGAGAGCACGAGCGCGCCGGCTAACAGCGCGGCGACGCGGGTGAGTCCCTGGGACATGGGGGCGGACCTCCTCGGGCGCGGAAGCACCCAGATTAATGAGAACGACTTTCATTGCTGTACCGCCTGGCGAGTACCAGCAGCGTGAGACCACCCACAGCGGGCAGCAGCGCCAGCACCGACCACGGCACCGGCGCCGACGGGCCCGGACTCGCCGCCAGGTCGAGCAGTTCACCCGCGACACCGCTTCCCACGAGCACGGCGAGACCGCCCGCCGAGGACAGGAACCCGTAGTACGAGCCGAGGTTGCGCCCACCGGCCAGCCGGGGAACCAGGTCCTGGGCCACGGGAACCGCCAGCATCTGCCCGAAGGTCAGCAGCACCACGAACAGCACCGCCGGGAGCAGCGACAACCCGCTGGGCAGGGTCCACGGCGAGAACCCCGCCACGACGGCGAAAGCGAGGCTGAGCAGGCCGAAACCCAGCGGCAGCGCGCGATGCGCGCCGAACCGGTTGCGCGCCCACGCCGCCAGCGGCAGCTGGCCGACGACGACCACGACCGCGGCGAGCGCGAACATCCAGCCCAGCGCCCAGTCGGCTCCGACCCGGTCCAGCTCCACCGGCAGCGCCAGGTAGAGCTGGTTGTAGCTGAGCAGGTAGGCGCTGTAACCGGCGGCGAAGACCAGGAACGTGCGGTTGCGCGCGATGTCGGCCCACCCGGCCAGCAGCGGCCGCCGCTCGGCGTGCGGTCCGCGCGGCAACCACCGCGCGTGCGCGGCCAGGATGACCGCGAAGACCGCGGCGGCGACCGAGCAGGTCAGTCCGAAGTCGACGCTGAGCAGGACCGCGCCGAGCAGCGGCCCGGTCACCGCGCCGACCTCGCCGCACACCGCGAACAGGCCGAACAGCTCGGTTCGGGAGATCACGCCCCGCTCCTCCAGCTCCGCGCCCTGCACGGCCAGCGACGATTCCACCGCGGGCGAGAACAGCGCCGCTGCGAGCCCGATCAGCACGGTTCCGACCAGCACGGTCGCGAAGTCGCCCGCCGCGGCCAGCACCAGGAACCCGGCGATGCGCACCGAACATCCCGCGAGCACCGCGGTCCGGACGCCGAAGCGGTCGGCCAGCGCGCCGCCGATCGCGAACATGCCCTGCTGGCTGAAGGTGCGCACGCCGAGCACGATGCCGATCGCCCAGCCCGCCATCGCCAGGTCGTCGGACAGGTGCGTGGCCAGGAACGGCACCACCAGGTAGAAGCCGACGTTGAAGGCCAGCTGGGTCAGCAGCAGCAGGCGGGCGAGTCCGGGCAGCACGGTCAACCGCGCCAGCAGCGACCACCGGCCGCGCCGGGTGTCGGCGGCGGTCACGCGCGCGAGGTCGGCAGGGCGATCTCGAAGTGGACGATCGCTTCGCCTTCGCCGCGCGCGTCGTGGACCTCCTTGGCGAGGCTCCGCCAGAAGGGTTCCGCGCCGTCGATCTCGGGGTTGGTGTGCAGGTAGGCGGTGTCGTAGCCGACTTCCGCGGCGAACTCGCAGCACTTCTCGACCAGCGCGCGGGCCAGCCCGTGCCTGCGGTGGGACGGGCGGACGTAGGTGCGCACCAGCTGCGCGGTGGTTCCGCGCGCGTAGTGCTCGGCGAGCCACAGCGGGTTCGGCGGGCTCTTCGGGCCACCGGACCGCAGACCGGCGGTGGCCACGACCTCACCGCCGAGGTCGGCGACGAACAACGTCTGACCGGGAGTGCGCAGGTAGGTGCGTTCGAGGTCGATCACGTCGGCGTGCCACTCCGGCACGTAGCCGGAACCCATCTCCCGGTAGAAGGTGTCGAGCATCAGCGCGCGAGCACCCTCGACGTCCTCCGGGCGGGCCTGCCGCAACGCGTAGTCGCCGATCCGCTGCACCTCGTCCACGTTCCCCCCTCGGCCACGACCAACCCCTCCGAGGTTAATCACTCCTCGATTGCTGTAGCAATGAGGTGGCAATAAAGGGGTGTGAGGTCAGGCCCGGCGCTGGGCCGCCTGGTCGAGGAGCTCGCCCACGGTGCGGCTGCCCGCGGCGGTGTCGCCGTTGAAGCGGCGCAGGATCTCGATCCGCGCCTCGGCCGCCTGACCCTGCGCGACCTGCAACAACAGCAGGTCCTTGTCGGCCGACGGCAGATCGGTCACCCAGGCGCCGAGCGCCTTGGGGTCGAGCCGCTCCTGCAGCGGCGTGCTGTTCTCGGCGGCCACCGCCAGCAGGTCGTCGTCCAGCCGCAGGAACTCCGCGAGCGCGGTCTGCGCGGCGGTGAGCTGCGTGAGCCCCGGCGGCACGACCGGTTCGAGCTCCTCCTCGGCGCTGGTGTCGAAGGCGAACTCGTCGCGCTCCCACGTGCCGTAACCCGACAGCCACGCGAGGTACAGCGGACGCAGGTCCCCGGAGGCGATCTCGTCGCGGACGCCGGCCAGCAGCGACAGCAGTCCATCGTGGCCGGTCGATTCGGAGGGCTCCTCGTCCTCGCTGACGAAGTCCAGCACCACGTGGTCCTCGGAGCTCCAGACGTCGACGCGCTCGGTGACCTCGAACTCCTCGGCGATCGCGTCGTCGAGGTCCCCGCGCGGGACGCGGATCATCAGCCGGTGCGTGCCCCAGCTCGTCACGTGCAGGTGGGCGTCGTAGTAGGACTCGACCAGCACGTCCGGGTCGCCGCGGAAGTCGTCCTGCTCGTAGGTGGCGGCGAAGGCGGTGTCGCTGATGACCGCCCGGCTGGACAGCTCCCGCACCTCGGCCTGCTCGTCGTCGCTCAACGGCCGGTCGACCGCGAGGAACTCGTAGTGCTGGTACTCGGTCACCGAAAATCCTCGCAGCTCTTGGGGAACACCGGGCCGCCAGGCTACTCACCGGTGGTGTCGGGCCGGGGAACGCCTCGAATCATCCGGGCTTCGCCCGTTGTGATTACTGACCGCGAACATCACCCGGGGCGCTGGTATGTATCGATTTCGGGCGAACCGGACGGGTTCGCCTTCCCCGAAACACCTTCATCCTCGGAGGAACAACCATGAGACGCGCTCGCTGGATGTTGGGTGCACTCGGCGCGATGGCGGTCTTGTCGACCGTGCCCGCGCTGTCGGCTTCGGCCGATTCCGTGCTCGTCACCAAGATCACCACCGTCGCCGACAAGTCCCGCTGGGTGGTCAACGGACCGGACTCGGCGATCCGCGCCGTCCAGCCCCACTCGGCCGCACAACCGCGTTCGGCCGATCAGTGGGTCATCGCCAAGCGCCCCGACGGTGCGATGACCATCCAGAGCCAGGAGAACCGCCAGTGCGTGACCGCCGAGGCGCGCACGGGTGGTGAACTGCGCACCGCCGACTGCGATCCGGCCAACGCCGCCCAGGTCTGGACGATCAACCGCCGCAACGACGGCACCGTCGTCATCAGCCCGAAGTCCACGCCGCGACTGGTCGTGGCGATCCAGCAGCCCCCGGCCAAGAACGGCGTTCTGCAGCTCACCGAACGAGAACAGGTCACCAGCAATTCCACCAAACCCGATCACAGCGCCAGGGACACCCAGTCGTTCAAGCTCGACATCTGAGCCGACGGAGAAGGCGGCTGCCCCACCGGGTTCCGGTCGGAGCAGCCGTCTTCTCTTTGAGCGGGAACGGGCGTCAGGGCAGCAGCGGCAGGTCGAACGTCGGGTGCTTCACGCACTCCAGCGTCGGCACGTCCTCGCCGTCGACGGTCACCACGAACAGGCTCTCGTTCTCCGCCGACCAGGCCAGGCCGCGCGCCGCCACGGCGTCACCGCGCACGTCGACCGCCTTGACCGGCTTGGCACCACCCACCTGGTAGATCCGCACCTGGTCCTCGGTCGACCCGGCGGTCGCGGTGGCCAGGAACCCGCCGTCCAGCGACGGTGCCGCCGCCAGCGGATGCGGACCGCTCGCGTAGGTCCCGGGCGGCCAGGTCGCCGGAGCTGAACGCGTCCACCGCGTCCCGCGATCCAGCAGCGGTGAAAACCGTTGCACCATCGGGTGAAACGGCCAGGTCGGTGAGGTTGCTCCCGGCTGCTCCCGACTCCGCGCCCGGCGTCAGCTCGTCACCGCTCGCGCCGTAGCGCTTCAGCAGCGCCAGGCTCGTGTCCGGCTGACCTGCCAGCACCGGCCCGGCGTCACCGGTCCCGGAGGCCAGCAGCGGTGCCTGCTGGAACGGCGTGCCGCCCTGCACGTCCAGCTCCACCGCGGGCGGCTGCCCGGCGGTGTCCAGCTTGCCGATCCGGCCCTCCCAGGACGAACCGCAGCCGTAGCCGAACCAGACGTTGCCCGCGGTGCGCGCCAGGTGCGTCGGGCAGGACTGCGCTCCGGTGCCGAAACGGGCCTTCTCGGAGAGCGATTCGGTGTCGATCGCGCTGATCGCGTCACCCGCGCTCAACGCCGCGTACAGCGTCGCGCCGTCGTCGCTGAGCACCAGACCGGTCGCGCCGGGCTGGCCCTCGATCGTCTTCTCCACGTGCCCGGAGAAATCGGTGACCACGATTCCCTGCGACGTCGGTCCGCCGCTGATGAAGATCTGCTCTCGCGCGTTGTCGACGACCATGTCGCCGTATCCCGGAAGTGGGAGTTCGTGCGCGAACAACGATCCCAAGATCGGGATCTCGTCGAGCTCCAGCGCCTGTGCCGGAGCGGCCATCGGAATGGTCGCAGCCGCTGCGACCAGCGCTGCTGCGGCCGTGCGTGCGGTTTTCAGCATTGTTCCCCCTGAATCGGCGGTGCAGAACTCGCCCGGCGCAGGAGGGTAGCGGGAAGCAGTTCCCGATGTGGGCGAGTTCTTCGCGATTGGCGTGAAATGGCCGCTCGCATGCGGCATTCGGGCGCACGAAGAACATCCCCACCCGAATGGCGGATTGGGGGAGCGTGAGAGTGCCGCTAATTTCCGCCGAGTCGGATTCCGCGATTCCGCGGATCCGCGCGACTGGGGGAATTTCGGGCCGAATGGGGATGGCCGAGTTCCTCGTGCACGACACCACCGCGAAGGGGAACGCCGGGATGTCGAAATATCGGCGGCTGCTGGCTCTGTCGCTGTCCACCGCTCTCTTGGCCACCGGCGTCGCGCAGCTGCCCGCCACCGCGCAAGCACCCGGCCAGGACCGGCCGGGCAACCGCGACGAGCAGGTCTACCCGCTGCCCGGCCTCGACGACATCCGCGCGAACTGGACCAACAGCGATGAGTCCGCCGAGGGCAGGCGGCAGCGGGAGGAGTCCGCCCGCGCGCTCGCCCAGCCACCCGCCCCGGAGAAGCCGAGCGCCTACGACGCGCCCACCACCCCGCAGCGCATGATCCCCGGTGACGTGCACGAGGTCACCGTCACGCTCACCAACGTCACCGACCGGACCCTGTCGGCCAAGACCCACGCGCTGTCCTACCACTGGTCGCTGGCCGACGGCACGCCCCAGCCGGAGCTGCTCGGCGAGATCAAGACCGAACTCCCGCACGACCTCGAGCCCGGCGAGAAGGTCCAGCTGCAGGCCGAGGTCCGCGCCCCCAAGCTCGCCGACCTCGGCAACAAGCGCGAGCAGTTCGTCCTCAACTGGGACGTGCGGCACCGGCTCACCGGGCAGTGGTGGTCCGAGACCGACGACGTGCCGCCGCTGAGCCTGCCCGTCACCGTCGAAGACCCCACCTCCGACCAGCTCGGCCTGGAGCAGTTCTTCCAGTTCCAGGGCACCAACGCCGGTGCGGGTTCGACGGTGCTGGCCAACCAGCACGCCGGCAACGCGGTGTTCTCCTTCGACCCGATCAACAACCCCGGTCGCGGCCTGGCCAGCTTCGTGCGGCTGACCCACAACTCCCAGGACACCTCCCACTCCTACGCCGGTCACGGCTGGTCGGTGTCGGCCTCCAGCCTGACCCGGCTCGGCTCGCCGCTGCAGTTCCGCGGTCTGCTGCCCGGCCTGGTCGGGCACGCGAGCAAGGTGACCATGATCGACGGTGACGGCACCAGCCACACCTTCGAGCTCAACAAGAACGACAGCCTCGACCCGGCGAACTGGACCTACGACGAACCCGCCGGTGTCCACATGAGACTCAGCCGCGTCGAGCGCGGCTGGGAGCTGATGCGCCCCGACCGCAGCCGCGCCCTCTTCGACGAGCAGGGCTACCAGCGGTCCATGGTGGACGCCAACGGCAACACCCTGACCTTCAACTACGAGCAGACCCACCTCGGCGGGCGCAACACCGGCGTGCTCAAGAACGTCACCGACGCCACCGGCCGCCAGGTGCTCACCTTCGACTACTACGAGTGGGGCGAGAACGCGCCGCTGCTGATCGGGACCGTGAAGAAGCTGATCGGTTCGCTGACCAACCTCAACGTCACCAACCAGCTCAAATCCATCACCGACGTCTCCGGGCGCCGCATCGGTTTCGTCTACGACGACTTCGGCAAGCTCCGGCAGATCGTCGACGGCCAGGACACCGAAGGCGCCCGGACCTTCGCCTTCGACTACGACGGCGGGCTGCTCAACAACGCCAAGCTCACCTCCGTCACCGACCCGCTGGGCAACACCACGCGCATCGGCTACTTCGAAGGCGGCCTGCTGGACCTGCTGCACAAGAAGCGCGTCCAGGCCATCACCGACCGGCGCGGCGGGCGCACCACCTTCGACTACGCCGACCCGGACGGCGTGCACGGCTCCACCGTCGACTCGGTGGTCACCAATCCCAACGGGCATCGCACCGACGTGCGCATCGACGGCTACGGGCGGCCGGTGAAGCTCACCAACGCCAAGGGCGAGACCACCGAGCTGACCTGGGACGCCGACAACAACGTGGTGCGCATGGCCGAACCCAACGGCGCCCTGTCGACCTGGGTCTACGACCAGCGCACCGGGTACCCGCTGGAGATCCGCGACGCCCGCGCCAACGCCGAGCGCGGACCGCCGACCCGCTTGGACTACCGCTTCAGCGAAGGCGGCTACGTCGCCGACCTCACCGGCAAGACCACGCCCGAAGGCCGCACCTGGTCCTTCGGCTACGACGAGCGCGGCAACCTGCTCACCGTCACCGACCCGAAGGGCACCGCCACGCCCGCCGACGGCGACTACACCACCCGCTACAGCTACGACCGCTTCGGCCAGCTGCGGACCAACACCGACGCCAACGGCAACACCACCACCTACGGCGAGTTCGACCCCAACGGCTACCCGAAGCGCATCACCGACCCCTACGGCAACCACACCGACTTCTCCTACGACGTCGTCGGCAACGTCGTCGCCGCGACCGATCCGCTGGGCAAGACCAGCACCTACACCTACGACCAGTTCCGCAGGCCGCTGTCGACCAAGCAGCCGTGGGACCCGGCGAGCCCGGACCCGAACCGGCACCACGTGATCACGCCCGGTCCGGTCTACGACGCCAACGACAACACCGTGCGCACCACCGCCGCCAACGGCGCGGTCACCACCACCGCCTACGACCCCGGTGACCTGCCCGTATCGGTCACCGCGCCGAAGGACACCGCCGACGGCCCGGCCAAGGTGTCCACGATGGAGTACGACGCCGTCGGAAACCTGCTGCGCGAGACCGAACCCAACGGCACCGCCACCGGAACCCGAGGCGACTACACCACCAGCTACACCTACGACCAGATCGACCAGCTCATCGAGGTCACCGACGCGCACGGCGGCCGGACCACCGCCGAGTACGACAACGTCGGCAACGTCATCGAGGTGGCCGACGCCCGCAAGAACGCCACCCCCGACCCGGCCGACTTCACCAGCCGCACCGAGTACGACCTGCTGCACCGCCCGGTCGCGGAGTTCGACGCCGACGGCAACGTCGCCCGCACCACCTACGACCGCGACGGCAACCCCGTGGCCAGCACCGACCGCGCCGGGGTGCGCACCGACCTGGTCCTCGACGAGCGCGGCATGGTCACCGAGCAGCGCGTCCCGCACCGCGACGGCGTCGTGAACACCACCCGCTTCGAGTACGACCAGGTCGGCAACACCACCAGGACCATCACGCCGCGCGGCGTCAACACCCCCGAACCCGACGACTTCGCGCAGCAGGCCGTCTACGACAAGATGAACCGGGTCATCGAGGAGATCAACGCCTACGACCCGGCCGATGCGCGCTACAACCGGCCGAGCTCGACCCGCTACACCTACGACGCCGCCGGCCGCCCGACCGAGATCAGCGCCCCGCCCTCGGACGGGCAGCAGAACCGCAACGTCACCAGCTACGAGTACTTCGACAACGGCTGGATCTCCTCCAGCGAAGACCCGTGGGACATCCGGACCTCCTACGAGCACGACGCACTCGGCCAGCAGACCAAGCGCACCGTCAGCGACGAGAGCGGCAAGGCCAACCGGACGCAGACCTGGTCCTACTACCCGGACGGCAAGCTGCACCAGCGCAGCGACGACGGCGTTCCCGCCGGCCTGAACCCGGTGCTGGTCGACAACTCCGACCGCAACTACACCGAGGCGCGCGGCGACTGGGGCACCGCCGGTGACGGGCCGGACCACCAGGGCTACGACTACCGCACCCACCAGCCAGGACCCACCCAGGACAGCTTCGTCTGGAAGGCCGACGTCCCGGCTTCCGGGCGCTACGAGGTGGCGGTGCGGTTCCCGCGCGGTGAGGCCACCAACGCCACCTACACCGTCGAGCACGACGGCGGCCGCACCACCAAGACCGTCGACCAGACGCAGGTCAGCGAGGACGGCTGGGTCTCCCTCGGCTCCTACGACTACACCGAGGGCCAGCTGCGCTCGGTCACCCTCAACGGCGGCGCGGACGGCGCGGTCAACGCCGACGCGGTCCGCTGGGTGCGCGACAACCTCGGAACCCGCGACGACGAGCGCAAGACCTTCGAGCACTCCTACGACCCGAACGGCAACCTCACCCGGGTCACCGACAGCTCCTCCGGCGCTCGCGCCGACACGTACAACATCGACTACGACCAGCTGGGACGGGCGACGAAGGTCGACGAGCTGCAGGGCGGGAACCGCCGGCACTCCACGACGTTCGGCTACGACGAGACCGGCAACCTGCTCCGCTACCAGCACGACCAGCAGTCCGCGGAGTACGCCTACGACGCCCGCGACCTGGTCACCAAGGTCACCAACTCCAAGGCCGGCGACAACCCGGACCCCAAGACCAGCACGTTCGCCTACGACAAGCGCGAAATGCTGGTCACCGAGAACAAGTCCAACAACAACCGCACGGACTACGAGCACTTCCTGGACGGCAAGCTCTCGCACCAGATCGAGCGCAAGGCCGACGGCGCGCTGGTCAACGAGCACCGCGCGAGCTACGACGCCAACGGCAACCGGACCCGCGACGAGTCGCGGAAGATGAACGCGGACGACCACTCCGACACCATCGACCGCGACACCACCTACAGCTACGACCCGCGCGACCGGATCAGCGAGGTCCGCAAGTCCGGCGACGGCCAGGACTCCCGCGAGAACTACGTCAACGACGACAACAGCAACGTCATCGAGCAGACAGTCGGCGGCCAGACGTCCCGCTTCTCCTACGACCGCAACCGGCTGGTCTCGGCCAGCTCCAACGGCGCCACCACCCAGTACCGCTACGACACCTTCGGGCGGCTGGACAAGCTCACCTTCGCCGGCGATCCGCAGGAGTCCTACCGCTACGACGGTTTCGACCGCACCGCGCAGCACCGCCAGTACGGCCCGGGCGGGCAGGGCGGCGTCACCAGCGACTACAGCTACGACCCGCTGGACCGCACCACCCGCCAGTCCGTCACCGGCGACGGGGAGGACAAGAACACCGAGTTCACCTACCTCGGCATCGGCGACCAGGTGATCGGCGAGACCGAGAACGGCAAGCTGCGCAAGTCCTACCAGTACTCCGCGACGGGGGAGCGCCTGTCGCAGATCAAGTTCAACGACGACGGCAGCGAGGAGGACTCGGAGTACAGCACCAACTCGCACACCGACGTCGAAGCCACCACCGGCGACGACGGCAACACCCAGTCGACCTACGGCTACACCGCTTACGGCGAGGACGAGCAGTCGGAGTTCACCGGCGCCGACTCGCCCGAGGGCGGCCAGCCGTCGCAGGAACCCCAGAACGTCTACCGCTACAACTCGATGCGCTGGGACGCCTCGTCGGGCAACTACGACATGGGGTTCCGCGACTACGACCCGGGCTTGAACCGGTTCACCACCATGGACCTCTACAACGGGGCCCTGGCTGACCTGAACCTCACCACCGACCCGTTCACCCAGAACCGCTACGCGTTCGGCGGCGGGAACCCGTTGAGCCGGGTGGAGATCGACGGCCACGGTTGGCTCAGCGACCTCGGCCACGCGGCACTGGACGTCGCGGGCCTCGTCCCGGTCGTCGGCGAAGTCGCGGACCTGGCCAACGCCGGTTGGTACGCGGCCGAGGGCAACTACACCGACGCGGCCCTGTCCGCGGCGGGAGCGATCCCGTTCGTCGGCTGGGGAGCCGCGGCCGCCAAGGGAGGCAAGTACGCGGCCAAGGCGATCCGCAGCGGCACCAAGGGAGCCGACGAAGCAGCGGGCACGGCCAAGAACGCCGGCAAGCAGGGCGGCGGCACACCGCGCGGCGATTCACCGGGCGGAGGCAAACCCGACGGCGGCAAACCCGGGGGAGGCGACAAGCCCGGAGGCGGCGGGGACAAACCCGAAGGCGGAGGCTCCAACGCGCCCACCGCACCGTCGGTGAAAGCCGAGCCGCCACCACCGCCACCACCACCGAAACCTCCGGACGCGCAAACGCCGGGCTCCCCGAAGGGTGGCGGCAAGAACCCGAGCTGCAACAGCTTCGTCGGCGGGACTGGCGTGCTCATGGCCGACGGATCGCGCAAGCCGATCGAGCAGGTCAAGGAGGGCGACCAGGTTGTCACCACCGACCCCACGACCGGGCGAAGTGAAGTCCGCCCGGTAGCAGCCACGATCACCGGCTCCGGCATGAAGAACATGGTCGAGCTGACGGTCGACACGGACGGCGCTCGGGGCAACGCCACGTCCAAGGTCCAGTCCACCGACGGCCACCCGATTTGGGTGGACGACGAAGGCCACTGGTCGTTGGCCGAGGATGTCAAGCCGGGTCAGGAACTCCGCACGCCCTCGGGTGAGCGCTTGCTGGTCGTGTCCATCCGCACGTGGACGTCCTTCGACCGAATGGTCCACAACCTCACCATCGACGGCACTCCGACCTACAACATCGCGGTCGGTGACCAGAACGTCCTGGTCCACAACGCCGGGGCGCAACCCTGTGATCAGCTCGGTGATGCGTTCGGCGTGCCGAACCAGCCGGGTGTCTACACGATCCACATGAACAGCGGTGAGAAGTACGTCGGGATGTCCACCACCAACATCAACGGGCGAGTCAGTGCATCCATGGGCAAGAAGCACGCCGTTGGCTCACGTGGGTACGGGCCTTCAGACGTGGCCAATGTGACGTGGATGAATCTGCCTTCAGGCATCAAATCCGTTACGGCTCGGCGCTTGGAACAGACCGTGATGGAGGGCTGGAAGAGCCATGGGACGAAGCTCTTGAACCGGCGTGACCCGGAGATCCACGTTCCTGTGGGAGGGTATTTCTGACCCGCGCAACTTTGGAGGTACACCGTTGGGAACGTGGGCAACCAGTCCGTTCGGCAGTGACACTGCTCTCGACGTCATCGACGTGGTTGTGTCGTACTCGCCTGAAGAGCGCCTCGACTTCATCGAGCGCACATTGGTCTCCGCTGTTCAGAACGGTGAATCGTCAGAGGATCCGCTTCCTGATGAGACGCTGGCAGTTGCGGCGATACTCGCAGCCAATCTTCCTGGGGGAGCTGAACTTCCCTGGAATGAGGACGCGGAGGGAGTCGATCACTGGCTGACGAAGCCCGTGCACGCTCGTTATTCCGCACTCGCCGTGGAAGCGATCGAGGCGGCGCTCCCGCCCGAAGGTTGGTGGCGACGGAGCTGGGTTGATGCCAGCGACCGGCGCGAGTTCGACGAAGCCCTTGGTCGACTGCTCGTTGTGCTTCGCGCCGCAGCGCAGGATTGAGGCTTCCTTCGAGGATGACCCGCTTGCCCGAATACCCAAAGGTCGGGTTCCCGCGCGCTGGGGGACTGTGCGCGGGAACCCGACCTCATTTGGGGGCGTCCGTTCCGGTGCGCGGCATGGGGGGTGGCCGAACACCGGGTTTCGGACGGGGGTTTCGGC
>NZ_SMKS01000163.1:0-437 GCF_004348435.1 Saccharopolyspora terrae
CTGCTCACCGGCCGCTGGCGCACCCTGCAACACATCGCCGCCAGCCCCCGAAAAATCGGAAACATCGTCCAAGCCGCACTCGTACTCACCCACCACGAACACAACCGAATCCACTGAGATCACCTCACTGAAAAACGAGATGTATCACCGCGAACCGTTCGCCACGCGAGCCCGCGCCCGCTTCGCCGTCGCCGACTACATCGAAGTGTTCTACAACCGGAAACGACTACACAGCAGCCTCGGCTACCGCACCCCGGCCGAGGTACACCGAGACCATCTCACCGCCACGGCCTGAGGAAACCCACCGAGGACCGTCCAAGATCTGTGAGTGTGTAATCCGGCGGTTCTGGATGGATCGCTGCAAGGATCGGTGCCGACGCCCGGGACTGACTCTTCCAAGATCTGGCCGCTTCGGCGTGCTCTGCCAAGGACCTGTC
>NZ_SMKS01000046.1:0-47606 GCF_004348435.1 Saccharopolyspora terrae
AGCTTCTCGGCGCTGTCCGTTCCGGGGTCGGGGTGGAAGATGACCAGGGCTTGGCCCGGGCTGCCTTCGACGCCGAGGCGTTCCCGGTTGAGCACCAGCTCCCCGACCTGCGGGTGGTCCACGCGCATCGGCGCCGCCGCGCACACGAGAACGTCGTGCCTCGCCCAGATCTTGCTGAACCGGATGCTGGCGAGGCTGAGCTCCCCGACGATCTCGACGTAGCGGGGATCGTCGGTGTCCGGTGACGTCTTCACCCCGGACGACGCCCTGCTCGGCGTGGTGCTCAACTACGCGCTGGCCGCGTTGATCTGGTTCATCGTCGGACAGATCATCATCAAGATCATGCGCAGGTAGTCGCCTGGGTCGGCCGCTCGGACGGCGGCCAAGGCACTCGGCTTCGCGAGAGCGGTGACCACGGGGCGGTTTTGGTCCGAACCGTCCATGATCAATGCCCGTTTTGTGCCCGGTCAGTTCGGACCAAAACCACCACTTGTCGTCCCGCCCGGTCCTTCGTCCTGGATTTTCGCGACAGTTCGTCGTATTCTTTGCGACGCATCGTCGTGAAGAGCGAGAGGTTGGGGCCCATGGACGTCACGAGTGATCGAGCCGAGCTCGTCGAGCTGCTCGGGCGGTACGCCGACATCGCCGATCTCAAGGAGTTCACCGAGCTCCCCTGGCGGGTGCACACCGACCCGTTCACGCTCGACTTCTCGTCGGTGGCCGGAATCCCACCGATGACCGCGTCGCTGAGCGAGTACACCGAGGCCATCCGCGCCGCGTTCGCGCCCTACACCGCCACGCACCACACCATCACCGGACACGTCATCGACATCGACGACGACCGGGCGACCATCCACGCGCACGTCCGCGCCGAGCACTGGGTTCCGGGCGAGATCGCAGGTGAAGGCCCCCGCTGCTGGTTGGTGGTCGGCTTCTACGACAACGAGGCGGTGCGCACGGCCGACGGTTGGCGCCTCAGCCGCGTCACGCTCACCGCCACGCACCAGGACAACCAGCACCTCTCGAGTGCCTCGTAGCCCGGGTCGGCGAAACGCCGCGACGCGAGGACAATGATCGGATGCCGCGGATCCGGGGAGCCAGCATCGAGGAGCACCACGACATGGTGTGGGCCGATCTCGCCGACGCGACGCGACAGCTGCTGAGCGAACGCGACTACGACTCGATCAACGTGGGGCACATCGCCGCTCGGGCAGGCCTCGCGCGCAACACGCTGTACAACTACGCGCCGGACAAGAACGCGCTGATCGTGGCGTTGACCGAGCGGGCAGGACGACCCGCGGTGGAGAAGGTGGCCGCGATCGCCGAGCGCACCGACGAGCCGGCCGCCGACCGGATCCGGGTGATCGTCGAAGCAGTCCTGGACGCGTGCTCGGACCAGATCCTGCAGCTCATGTTCCGGCCGGGCGCCAGCGACTCGCTAACCGAGAAGGGACCCGACGCCCCGTTGCACGCGATCGTGGTCGCGGTGGAGGACCTGATCCGCGAAGGCGCAGCGCGCGGTGAGTTCCGCGAGGTCGGGGACGTACGGCTCACCGTGGAACTGCTGTCGGGGGTCATGCGGGCAGGTGCCGAACGCATCGGTCGGGACCCGGACGCATTCTCCGCAACGGTCGGCGCAGCTCAGGAGATCATCCTCGCCTCGCTGGCCGACTCGCCGCGCTAGACGAGAGCGAGGGTGCGGGCGCGGAGCGTGGACCTGGCCTCGGCGTCGTAGGCCTGGGCGTGGGCCCGAGCGGGCCGGAGGCGATCGAAGAACTGGCCGGTGACGCCTTCGGCGGACTCGTCAACGGCGAGCCTGCGGGTCGCCTCCACTCCGGTTTCCAGCGAGTCCGAACTCCTGCCGACCTCCGAAAGGACGATCTTGGTCGGCATGAAGGTGGCCGGGTGCAGGCAGGTCGCCGCCAGCTCGTTCGGCGCGAACCGCTCGGCGAGGTCGAAGCTGTGCATGATCTGCGCGAGCTTGCTCTGACCGTAGGCGCGGGAGCCCGAGTAGTCCCGTTCGAGCATGAGGTCGTCGAAGTCGAGCGGGTCCTGCGCCAGCGACGCCACGTGCACCACCCGGGCAGCACGTCCATCCCCCGCCGAGGAGCGCAGGAGCGGCAGCAGGTTCTCGGTGAGCGCGAAGGTGGCCAGGTAGTTCACCGCGAAGCGCAGCTCGTGACCGTCCGCGCTGGTCCGGCGCTCGCGCCCGTCCGGCTCGCCCGAGCCGATGCCCGCGTTGTTGACCAGCACGTCGAGCCTGTCGACGCTGCTGCCGATCGTGTCGGCCAGCATCGAGACCTGGGCGAGTTCGGCGAGGTCGGCGGTCGCGGTGACGGCAGCGGCACCGCGGGCCCGGACCTCGGCTGCGACCTGATCGACCTTGCCCGCGTCACGGCCGTGCAGGACGAGCCGGACGTCCTCGCTCGCCAGACGCAGCGCCAAGGCCCGGCCGAGCCCGTCGGTGGCACCGGTGATCGCGATCGTGCGGGGCATGTGGTCCTCCCATCGTTCGGCAGCTCTTCGCTCAGGAGATCAGCTAGCGCGCTCGGAGGCGTCGCGGGTGACCGAGGTGGTGGCGAGCAGGGTCAGCTTCTCGGCGCTGTCCGTTCCGGGGTCGGGGTGGAAGATGACCAGGGCTTGGCCCGGGCTGCCTTCGACGCCGAGGCGTTCCCGGTTGAGCACCAGCTCCCCGACCTGCGGGTGGTCCACGCGCATCGGCGCCGCCGCGCACACGAGAACGTCGTGCCTCGCCCAAATCTTGCTGAACCGGATGCTGGCGAGGCTGAGCTCCCCGACGATCTCGACGTAGCGGGGATCGTCGGTGTCCGTGCCGACCGCCTTCCGGAAACCCGCGACCGCGCTCACCGAATCGGACTCCCAATCCGGGTAGAGCGCTCGCTCGGCGGGGTCGAGGAACATGTCGCGCAGGCGGTTGGTCCCGGGCACCAGGCGTGGTGACAGCGCGGTCGCCAGGGGGTTGGCGGCGAGGACGTCCATGTAGCGGCTCTCGACGAACGCCGGAAGTGCCAGTGAATCGAGGAGTTTCGCCGTGCTCGGCCGGAGCTTCTGCACCGGTTTCGGGCGGCGGCGCTTGGGTTTGGCGGCGCCCAGGCGCAGCAGGTGGTCCGTCGCGGCCTCGTCGAGCAGCAGCACGCGCGCGAGCGACTCCAGCACCTGAACCGACGGGTTGCGGTCGCGGCCCTGCTCCAAACGCAGGTAGTAGTCGGCGCTGATGCCGGCGAGCATCGCGACCTCCTCCCTGCGCAGCCCTGGCACTCGCCGCACGCCTGTCACGGGGATCCCGGCCTGCTCAGGCGTGACCAGCTCACGGCGTGCGCGCACGAACTCGCCCAGCAGGTTCTGCTCACCCATAGCTCCAGCGTAGGCGCGCGGATGGGGGCGTGCCTGGTCCTGCGAGCCCCAGGGTCGCGGGGACTCTGGTTGAGGTGGCGGGGCAGCGGCAACGTGATCGGCACAACGACGAAGGAGTGCACGAATGTCCACGTTTCTGCTGGTGCACGGCGCTTGGCACAGCGGTCGGGCGTGGGACCGGGTGGTTCCGCTGCTCCACGACCACCGGGTGCTCACCCCGACCCTGACCGGCTACGGCGACACCACCCACCTGCTGAGCCCGGAGGTGGGGCTGCACACCCACTCCGCCGATGTCGTCCGGCTGATCCTCGCCGAGGACCTGCACGACGTCGTGCTCGTCGGGCACAGCTACGCCGGGCTCGTCATCTCCGACGCCGCCAACCAGGTCCCCGACAGGATCGCGCAGCTGGTCTACCTCGACGCGATGGTCCCCATCGACGGCGAGACCGCGGCCGACGTCATGCCGCAAGCGCGGAAGGCCATCGACCTCGCGCTCGACTCCGACAGCGGTTTCCGCGTGCCACCACCGCCCGAAACCCCGGAGGGCCTGTTCGGCGTCACCGACCCCGCCGACCTGGCCTGGCTGCGGACGATGCTGTCCGACCAGCCCGTCGGGGCGCTCCGCGAACCCGTTCGCCTGGACAACCCCGCGGTGCGGACGATCTCCCGAGTCCACATCCACTGCACCGATGTCCCCGCGGGCTTCGCCCGGCGCCCGGTCCCAGCCGTGCAACCCAACGGGAGTCCCGAAGTCGTCTGGGAACTCCCCACCGGCCACGACTGCATGATCACCACCCCGCACGAGCTGGCAGAACTCCTGCTACGCCTCGTTCCGGACAACCCGAACTGACTCAACCCGCACCCTGGTCCCGTCGCGGGAACCGGAATACGGCGGTAATCGGGTCCCCGATTACGGCGGTAATCCGGGTTCCCGCCGCGGACGCGGATGGGGTTTGGGGTGAGGACTGCGGGGTTCGCCCCGGGAGGGTTGGGGAGTTGGTGAAGTGGGGGTTCGGTGTCGGTGGGGTGTCGTACGGTCGACGCGTGAAATCGGACTTCGAGGAGCTCTTCCGGATTGCGGAGGAGAATCGTCGGCTGGCGGCCGACATGTTCGCATCGTTGACGCCGGAGCAGTGGACGACGCCGAGTCTGTGCGCGGGGTGGACCGTGCGGGAGGTGGCCGCGCACCTGCTCGCTCCGCTCGAAACCCGGTTCAGCTGGTTTCGCGTGCTGCGCACGGTCGTTCGCTACCGCGGTGACCTCGACCGGTACGTCGACGAGCAGACCCGCGAATGGGCCGAGCGTCCCACCGACGAGCTCGTGGCCGGTCTGCGCCGGCTGGCCGGGCGGCAGTTGAACGTGCCGTTCGTCGGGCCCTTCGGTCCGATGGCCGACACGTGCATCCACCTGCGCGACGCCGCCCGGCCGCTCGGCCTCGACGTCAACCCGCCGCCGAGCTCGTGGCGACCGGCGCTGGACTTCCTCACCACCACGAACGGCGCCCGCGCCTTCCTGCCCGCCAGCCGCCTCACAGGCCTGCGACTCATCGCCACGGACCAGGACTGGGCCTGGGGCGAAGGTGGCGAGATCCGCGGCCCGAGCGAGGCGTTGACGCTGGCCGTCACCGGACGAGCGGTCGCCCTGCCCGACCTGCGAGGCCCGGGCGTCGAGACCCTCGGGAACCGGATCACGAGTTGAGCTCGGACCGCACTCCCAGGATCGTCCACTTCGGACGGAAATCACGGACGTTCCTGCCGTCCGCCCGAGGAGGCGGGCTCAATCGTGCAGCCCCATGTGGTGCATCCGCGGCCACAGCTGCGACCAGGGCTGCTTCGGTCCTTCCACGATCCACACGACCTCGCCGTCGAATTGCGTCTCCGCAGGAACCGGGTGTCGATGACGCCCCACGGGCGGACGCTGTCGAAGTACCGCTCCAGCTCCGCGCGATCCGACCCCAGGTAGAGCGCACGCCTGGTGTCCTCCGGTGGGTGGCCGAAGCACCAGAAGCCGCGACCCGGGGCTGAAGTCCGGGGAAGACCGGCGGTCTTCCCCGGAATGGTCACCACCGTAAGGCCGGCACGGACGCGAAGATCGTCGATCGGGAAAGAACGCACCGGCCCTTAAGGGAAACTCAGGGCCTGTACCGCATGTCGACGCGCACCCCGCTCGTTAGACTTCGATCGTCTGAAACGACCTCGGAAATCGACAATCCCGGCGCAGTTCCCAGCGATCACCGAAGGATGAGCATCGTGCACACCACCACCGCGTCCACGACTCTGTCTCCCAGTTCACCGCGCAAGCGGCTCTCCGCAATTGCGGGCACGCTGCGCGCTGCGGCGTCGGTTTCGCTGGCGGAACCGGAATTGCAGGGGTTGTCGCAGCTGGTGCGCGCGGGTGATGTCTGCTTCGACATCGGTGCCGCGTACGGGATGTACAGCTTCAGCCTGGCGCAGCTGGTCGGACCGTCCGGTGCGGTGCACTCGTTCGAACCCCAGCCAAAACCTCGGCGAATTCTGCGTACCGGCGTCCGCGCTTCGAACCTGGAGAACGTGCACGTCATCGATGCCGCGGTCGGTGAACGATCGGGTGAACTGGAGATGTCGCTGCCGGTGAAGTTCGGTTTCGCCCCGATTCACGGGCATGCGCACGTCAACGACGGGATGCGGCAGAGCCGACCGAATTCCACTTTCACCCGCACCCGCAGCTGGTCCACCCCGATTCGATCGGTCGACGAGTTCTGCGCGGAGAAGTCGATCTCGCGCGTGGACTTCATGAAGATCGACGTGGAAGGCTTCGAACCGACCGTCATCTCCGGTGCGCGGGAGATCATCGGGGCGAACCGGCCGACCTTACTGCTGGAGATCGAAGACCGCCATCTGTCCCGGTATTCCACCACCGCCGCTGAATTCACCACCACGCTGCGGGATCTGGGATACCGAATGCACGTGTGGAATCGGCAGGAATGGGTTCCCGCCGAAACCGTCACCTCGGATCGGCGCAACTACCTGTTCATCTCCGAGCCCCTCTGACCGCGGTTGCGGCCGGGGTGATGCCGCGGCGCTGGACCGCAACGGGATTCACCTGCTACCACCAATCGCCCCGGTCGCTCACCCGCTTAACGTGGCCGGATCACGAGCTCAGCGCGGACAGAACCTCGGGGAGCGGTTCGGCGTGCACGACTCCCAACCGCTGCGTCGCCCGGGTCAGGGCGACGTAGAGCTCCGCGACACCTCGGTCGCCCTCGGCGAGGATCCGGCCCGGTTCGACCACGAGAACCGCGTCGAACTCCAAGCCCTTGGTCTCCGCGGGCGGGACCGCACCCGGGAACCCTCGCGGCCCGATGACGACGCTGGTTCCCTCGCGACCCGCCTCCTGCCGGTTGAAATCGTCGATGGCAGAAGCGATTTCGCCCTCCTCGACCTGGCGGTGCCAGGGCGCGACCCCGCATGAGCGGACCGATTCCGGAGGTGCCACGTCGGGGGCGAAGTCGGCCAGCAGCGACGCCGCCACCTGCATGATCTCCGCCGGGGTGCGGTAGTTGACCGTCAGCTCGCGGTACGCCCAGCGGCCGGGGACGTAGCGGTCCAGCATCGCGCCCCACGCCTCGGCACCGGCCGCTGAGCGGCGCTGCGCCAGGTCCCCGACGACGGTGAACGAGCGGCTCGGGCATCGGCGCATCAGAACTCGCCAGTCCATTTCGGACAGTTCTTGGGCCTCGTCGACGACGACGTGCCGGTAGGTCCAGTCCCGGTCGGCGGCAGCGCGCTCGGCGAGATCGCGGGTGTCGTGCTCGACGAATCGCTCGGCCAGATCTTCGGCGTGCAGCATGTCCTGGGCGAGCAAGTGGTCTTCGTCGTCCATCATGTCGTGCCGCTCGGTCTGCATGATCTCCAGGACCCCGGCGGCGTACTCGGCTTCGGCGGCTCGTTCCGAGGCCACCGGGTCGGACGTCTTCACCACGCCCAGCAGGTCGACGAGCTCGTCGAGCAGAGGGACGTCCGACACCGTCCACGCCTGGCCATCAGCGCGGTGCAGCGACTCCGCACCGGCCGCCCGCAACCGCTCTGCCGATGAGTACAGGTCGACCAGGAGCTGCTGCGGGGTGAGGATCGGCCACAGCTCGTCGAGGGCTTCGGTGAACGCCGGGTGCTCGCCCAGCTCGGAGAGCAGATCGGCCCGCAGGTTCTCCCACACCTCCTTGTTGTCCCTGGTCAGCCAGCCCTTCCCAATGCGGCCGATGGCGCGTTCGGTCAGCACGTAGGTGACGATGTCGGTGAACACCGCGCGGGCCTCGTTGTGCGGCAGGCCGCTGTCGCGGGCCTCCTCGCGCGCCCACTCGGCGGTCGCGGCGTCGATGCGGACCGTCACGTCCTCCAGCTCGATGTGCAGCGGCTGCTCCGGCAACCGCTGGCGGTCGGCGACCGCGGCGTTGAGCACGTCGAGGATCTTCAGCGAACCCTTGAGCCGCGCGACCTCCGGCGCGTCCTCGGCCGTGACGTGCAGGCCGGGCACCAGGTCTCCGGTGGTGGCGAACACGACGTCGGACTCCCCCAGCGACGGCAGGACGCGGCCGATGTGGGTGAGGAACGCCGGGTTCGGGCCGACGACCAGCACACCGCTGCGCTCCATCCGCTCGCGCTGCGTGTAGAGCAGGTAGGCGACGCGGTGCAGCGCCACGACGGTCTTGCCGGTTCCCGGACCGCCCTCGATGACCACCACACCCGCGTGGTCGAGCCGGATGATGCGGTCCTGCTCGGCCTGGATGGTGGCGACGATGTCGCGCATCCCCTCCCCGCGCGGAGCGTTGACCGCGGCGAGCAGCGCCGCGTCACCATCGGATTCCCCGTCCGGACGCCCCAGGACCTCGTCGGTGAAGTCGGTGATCTCGCGGCCTCGGGTGTGGAACTGGCGGCGCCGGCGCATGTTCTCCGGACTGGCCGCGGTGGCGATGTAGAACGGACGTGCCGCCGGGGCACGCCAGTCCAGCAGCAGCGGCCGGTAGTCGTCGTCCGAGTCGAACAACCCGATCCTGCCGATGTAGCGGCGCTCTCCGTCGACCGCGTCGAGCCGGCCGAAGCACAGGCCCTGGTCGGCCACGCCGAGCCGCTTGAGCTCCCTGGCCTGCGCCCGCACCTCCACGTCGCGCTCCATCGCCGACGCGCCGGTCCCCCGCAGCGCCTCCTCGTAGCGCGTCTCGACCCGCGCGCGTTCGGCGTCGAGCTGTTCGTAGAGCTCCGCGACGTAGGCGCGTTCGGACGTCAGTTCTTGTTCGTGCTGGGACACGTGTTCCTCGCAAGTGATCGATTCCCCCAGCCGGGCACCGCGTTTTCGCTGGTCTCGGCCCAGGCCGAGCATTGTGCGGCACACCCGGGGCCTTGCCGCAAGTCCCCCCACCCCCTGTAAGATGAGAGCGGGAAGAGGGGATGTGTTCTCTCCCGCTCACCATTCCACCCCAATTCTTCGGCAAGTTCGTCGCGCCTTTTGCCGATCACTCGGTCGCGTCCGATCGTTCCCGCTGATCGCGCAGCCCCGGGTTTGCCCGGAGGTCACGTCGCTGCGGTCCCCGGAACGGGATGTTGCGTGCCCGACCGTCACGCGCGCACATTCGATCCCGTCACTATTTCCACTGTGGAGGGACGAGAACATGTGCGCCAGTTGGCGAATTCCGGCGTGCGAGCGCCACGGCGAGGTCGTGGTGACGCTGCTGGTGCGGGACGAGATCTCCATCGCCCAGGAGGGCGCGGAGGTCGTGGTCGCGCGCAGCCGGCTCACCGACGTCGCCGACAAGCTCTACTTCCTCGACCAGGCGTTCCGCGCCGAGGCTCGCGACGTCGTGGAAGCGCTGTGCGACTGATGACCTGCCTGATGCTGTGGGCGCTGCTGGCGGGCTGCGCGACCGAGGCGCCGGAACGGCCCGAGGACCTGTTCTGGGAGGTCTACCGGCGGCAGGCCACCCAGCCCGTCGTGCACACCCGGCGCGAACGCTTCGACACGCCCGAGGCCGCCGCGACGCGGCGGATGGTGCTGGTCAGCGACGAGATCTTCGACCACCGGTCGGGGCACCACGTCGGGACCAGCATCGAGCACTGGCGCGGCGAGAGCGTCGTGCGGACCAGGTGCGTCGACGGCGTTCGCCACGGCTACCTGCCCTCCCGCAAGACGTGGGACGAACCCGAATCGAGCTCGTTGTGCCAGGTCAGCACACGCCCGCTGCTTGGCGATGGGATCATTCCCGGGGGCCTGTCGGACTCGCAGGCCGACGCGGTGGTGGAGTCGCTGCGCGGCGAGCACCGGTTCCTCACCCCGCTGCCGCCCACCCCGGTCGACGTCGGCGGCAAGCGCTACCTGCGGATTCCGGTGCGGGCGCGTCCCACCGAGCACGACGGCACGGCGTGGGACATGCAGCACTTGCTGTTCGCGCTGCACGACGCGGGCGTGGACCCGAGGACGTACCCGTTCCAGCCCGCGGACAACACCGGGGCCGGCGCGGACCTGACCTACTTCGTCGATCCGGCCACGCTGCTGCCCGCCTTCGTCCACCGCCAGATGCTGCCCTCACCCGGCCCGGTGGTGCGGGTCGAATACGTCCGCCCCGCACGACTTCCCGCTGATCCGCTGGCGGACGTGACCCCGTGGGCGCTGAGCTGGTGACCCCGCCGTCGTCCTCCCCGCCGCCGTCCCGAAGACCCGGATCACCGCAATCAACACCCCGAAACCGCCGTAATCAGGTACCCGGAGAACCGCAGTAATCCGGTCCCCGAAAACTCCCGTAATCCGGCACCCGAGAACTGCGGTATTCCGGGGCCCTGAAAACCGCCGTAATCGGGTGCCTGAAAACCGGGGTAATCCGGAGGTGTTGAGGGGTGGGGTGGGTCGGAGGGGATGGTCAGCCGTCGCCGCCTCGTGACTTCTTGTCCTCGCTGCGGGGTTCCGGCGGGTTGACCGTCACGGTGACCGGGGCCGCACCGGGTGCCGGGATCGTGCGCACGTCCTCGGCGACCCGGTCGGCGGCGGCCATGATGGATCCGGCGCGGTCGGAGTCCAGCGCGCCGTCGGCGACCGCCTCGGCGATCTCGCGATGCAGCGCGGCCAGCGCGGTCTCGGTGTCGAGGCGGTTCTGCGCCAGGGCCGCGGCCTTCACCTCGGCGACGCGGGCGCTCAACCGCGTCCGCACCTGGGGGTCGTCACCGCAGCCGGCCAGCACGAACCCGACCAGGAGCAGGGAGGGCAGCAACCGGTTCATCCGCGCACCAGCCTCTCCAGGTTCGCCAGGTCCTCGGGTAACCGATCGACACCGGGACTTCCGGAAACCGGTGGCAATCCGGGCGTTTCGGACCCATCGGGCCAGAAGGCGACGATGAGCGCGGCCAGGATCACCACCACGAGCAGTCCGGCCGCGACCGGTGCGAGAGGTGGGTGCGAGGGTTGCGGCTGGATCGGCATCGACTGCGTCGGCGGGCGGTGCGCCCGCTGCTGCGGGATGCGCGGTGGCGGCGCCGGCAGCGGCGGCGGGACCGGGGCGATGACCTCGGTGGTGCGGCCGTTGAGCAGGTCACCGGCCTGCTCGGCGGTGATGCGGCGCGCCGGGTCGGCGGCGAGCATCGCCAGCAGGCCGCGCCGCAGGCGGGCGGGGATGCTGAACGGGATCTGCGGCGGGCGGACCAGCCGCGCCACGGCCGCGTCCGGCCCGCCCGGGTACTCCACGCGGCCGGTCACGCACTCCAGCAGCACCAGACCCAGCGCGTACACGTCCGCCGGGAATCCCACGTCACCACCGGAGACCTGCTCCGGAGCCATGTAGGTGGTGGTGCCGACGACCATGCGCGAGTCGGTCAGCCGGCCCGCCGCGTCGGCCAGTCGCGACACCCCGAAGTCAGCCAGGTAGGCGCGGCCGTCGTTGCCGATGAGGACGTTGGTGGGCTTGACGTCGCGATGCACGACGTCGTTGCCGTGCACGTAGGCCAGCACGTCGGCGAGCTTTCCCCCGATGTCGGCGACGTCCTCGGGACGCATCGGACCGGACTCGGTGGCGTCGGCCAGCGTGCCGCCCTCGATCAACTCCATGATCAGGAACAGCTCGTCCTCGTCGGCGCTGAAGTCGTGCACCGTCACCAGACCGGGGTGGCTCAGGCCCGCCAGGATGCGCGCTTCCTCCGCGAAGCGCTTGCGCCCCAGCTCATCGGTCGCCGAGCGGAAGACCTTGGCCGCGACCAACCGCTGCAGGCGGGTGTCCATCGCCCGGTGCACGTCGGCCATCCCGCCGCCACCGAGACGAGACCCCAACCGGTACCGCGCGCCCAGCAGCGGAGCATCGTCGGTCATCGAGCCAACCCTCCGAACCCCTCAACACAGCGACCCTAACGGGTGAAGATCACCCCGCGATCACCAGCTTGCACCCCTCCAACGAGCCGGCTGGACACCGGTGATCACCGAAAGAATCCCCGCTGCTCAGGCGATTCCGGCCACGACGGGGAGGTTCGGAGCATCCACCGAACAGCGGCCAACGCCGATCACCCGAACGGAGCAGTTCACCCAAACTTCGCGCGAAGTTCGAACACCCCCACCGCACCCGCTGCGACGTCGAGGAAGATCGCCTCGGTGGTGGGACCGTCTAGATTCCTGGGAGATCGCGGTCCCGTTTGAGTTCGATAACCGAACCGTCGCGAAAGCGGCCCACGATGGCGTACAGCGATTCCGACCAGCGTCCCCGCCTGACTTCGGTGATGTCGGCCAGCTGATCGCACTGGTATTCCCAGAGCGTCACCAGCGAATCCCCGCCGTGCAGGGACTCAGCCACCGTGCTGACCGCCGAGCGGGCTTTCCCCAGCAGACCACCCAGTCCCGCTGCTTTGCCTTCGCCCTCATCGATATCGGATTTGCTGACCACGGTTTCCTCGACGACCACAGCGATGCGCAGATCGGTCTCGATGAACCAGCCTTCGGTGCCGGCCGCCACCAGCTGGTTCGCGCACGCCACTGCATCGCAGTTCGACGACTCGGCGAGCACCCAGCCCCGAATCGTGGGGTCGTGAACCCACTCATCACCGTGGATCCGACCCTCACGAACCGGGGCAGAAGGCAGCAGGGCGTTCGAGAAGTCCACATCGAGAGTTCGAGCAACAGGGCCCAATGGTGTCATCGGCGCCTTGTACTCGCCGATGACCCCGCCGAGGTGGGCAGCGGTGCGGTCACCGCCGTTGTAGGAGCGAAGCTTCTCGCTCTTCGGCTTGCCCCGCGAGTCCAGCCCTTCCACGTCGAAGCCACAGCTCAGCTGCGTGCTGTGACACCACAGGATCGACTCACCACGCCTGCACCACTGCTGGCGAACCGCAAGAACCTCGATCACTGGAAGCTCTCCCTGATCGACTTCACTGCGGGGACGGTATCCGAGGTGTCGGTGGGGGCGTGGGGGTTTCGGTGAAGGTGTTGTCCGGTCGGCTCGTCGGAGGTGGGCGGCATCGGGAATTCGACGCGAAACACCCGTCCCCGGCGCGAGAACGTCGTGCCGGGGACGGGTGTTGTGATCGGCTCAGTCGTTGAGCTGGTGGTTGATGTCGTCTGCGAGGCGGGTGTGGGTGTCTCGCAGGGACTTGACCTCCGGGCCGTGGCGGAGGACGTCTCGCGACGTGGTCGGGAGGACGTGCGGGAGGGCCCGGCCGAAGACGGCCTTGAGGTCCTTCACCGTGGCGCCCTGGGCGCCGAGACCCGGGGCGAGGATGGGGCCGTTGAGGTCGGAGAAGTCCAGCTCCCCCGCGGGGATGGTGGCGCCTGCCACCACGCCCACGTGCCCCATCGGCTCCTTGCCCAGGTTGCTCTCCGCCGCGGAGTCCACGATGTACTGACCGACCGTGTCGCCGCTGCCGTGGACCGACTGCTGCAGGCCCACGCCCTCCGGGTTGGAGGTGCGGGCCAGCACGAACACGCCCCTGCCGTTCTGCTCGGCCAGGCCGATGGCCGGGGCCAGCGAGCCGTAGCCGAGGTACGGCGAGACCGTGATCGCGTCGACCGCCAGCGGGGCGCGCTCGTCGAGGTAGGCCATCGCGTAGGCCGTCATCGTCGAGCCGATGTCGCCGCGCTTGACGTCCAGCAGCACCAGCGCACCGGCCTGCTGCGACTCCGCGATCACCTTCTCCAACACCGCGATGCCCGCGGACCCGTAGGCCTCGAAGAACGCCGACTGCGGCTTGAGCAGCGCCACCCGGTCGGCCAGCGCCTCCACCACGGTCATCGCGAACCGCTCCAAGGCCTGGGGGCTCTCCCCCAGCTGCCAGGCGTGCAGCAGCGACGGGTGCGGGTCGATGCCCACGCACAGCGGCCCGCGCCGGCTCACCGCTTCGGCGAGCCGGGCGCCGAAGCCGGCGCGCAGCGGAGCATCAGGCATCGCCGCTCACCGCCCCTGCCGCAGCGCGGCCTGCAGGGCCTGCAGCGGGCGGACGCCGATGTTGCCGCCGATCGCGGCCTCGATGCCCTGCACCGCCGCGGCAGCGCCTTGCACCGTCGTGATGCACGGGACGTCGCGGGAGACCGCGGCCGTGCGGATCTCGTAGCCGTCGACCCGCGGACCCGGGTTGCCGTACGGGGTGTTGATGATCATGTCGACCTCGCCCGCCTTGATCAGGTCGACGACATCGCGCTGGCCCTCGACCGACTCGGTGTGCTTGGCGACCACGGTGGAGGTGATGCCGTTGCGCCGCAACACCTCGGCGGTGCCCTCCGTCGCGAGGATCTCGAACCCGAGGTCGGCCAGCCGCTTGACCGGGAACACCAGCGAGCGCTTGTCCCGGTTGGCCACCGAGACGAACACCTTGCCCGACGTCGGCAGCGAGCCGTAGGCACCGGCCTGCGACTTGGCGAACGCCTGGCCGAACGAGGTGTCGATGCCCATGACCTCGCCCGTGGACTTCATCTCCGGCCCGAGCAGCGAGTCGACGCCGATGCCCTCGCGGGTCCGGAAGCGGTGGAACGGCAGGACCGCTTCCTTGACCGCCACCGGGGCGTCGACCGGCAGGTCGGCGCCGTCGCCCTCGTCGGGCAGCATGCCCTCGGAGCGCAGCTCGGAGATCTTGGCGCCCAGCATGATTCGCGCCGCGGCCTTGGCCAGCGGAGCGGCCGTGGCCTTCGAGACGAACGGAACCGTCCGCGACGCGCGCGGGTTGGCCTCCAGCACGTAGAGCACGTCGTCCTTGAGCGCGTACTGCACGTTGAGCAGACCGTGCACGCCCACACCGCGCGCGATGGCCTCAGTGGAGCGGCGGACCATCTCGATGTCCTGGCGCCCCAACGTGATCGGCGGCAGCGCGCACGCCGAGTCGCCGGAGTGGATGCCGGCCTCCTCGATGTGCTCCATCACGCCGCCGAGGTAGATCTCGTTGCCGTCGCACAGCGCGTCGACGTCGATCTCGATCGCGTCGTCGAGGAACTTGTCCACCAGCACCGGGTGCTCCGGCGTCACCTCGGTGGCGCGGGCGATGTAGTTGGCCAGCGACGCCTCGTCGTAGACGATCTCCATGCCCCGGCCGCCGAGCACGTAGGACGGGCGCACCAGCACCGGGTAGCCGATGTCGTCGGCGATCCGCTTGGCGCCCTCAAAGGACGTCGCGGTGCCGTACTGCGGAGCCGGCAGACCGGCCGCGACCAGCACGTCGCCGAATGCGCCGCGCTCCTCGGCCAGGTGGATCGCCTCCGGCGGGGTGCCCACGATCGGCACGCCCGCGTCCGCGAGGCGCTGCGCCAGGCCCAGCGGGGTCTGGCCGCCCAGCTGCACGATCACGCCCGCGACCGTGCCCGACCGCTGCTCGGAGTGCACGACCTCCAGGACATCCTCGAAGGTCAGCGGCTCGAAGTACAGCCGGTCCGAGGTGTCGTAGTCGGTGGAGACCGTCTCCGGGTTGCAGTTGACCATCACCGTCTCGTACCCGGCCTCGCGCAGCGCCATGGCCGCGTGCACGCACGAGTAGTCGAACTCGATGCCCTGACCGATGCGGTTCGGGCCCGAGCCGAGGATGATCACCTTCGGCTTCTCGCGCTGCTCGGCGACCTCCGACTCCGCCGCCGGGTCGGACTCGTAGGCCGAGTAGTGGTACGGGGTGTTGGCCGCGAACTCGGCGGCGCAGGTGTCGACCGTCTTGTACACCGGCCGCACGCCCAGCCGGTGGCGCAGCGCGCGAACGCCGTCCTCACCGGCCAGTTCCGGGCGCAGCGCGGCGATCTGGCGGTCCGACAGGCCCGCGCGCTTGGCCACGCGCAGCAGCGAGGCGTCCAGCACCGGGGCGTCGACGAGCTCGCGGCGCAGCTCCACCCACGCCGAGATCTGGTCGACGAACCACGGGTCGATGCCCGAGGCCTCGTGCACCTGCTCGACGGTGGCGCCGAAGCGCAGCGCGCGCTCGACGGTGTAGATCCGGCCGTCGTGCGCGGTGCGCATCTCCTCCAGAGTGGACTCCAGCGTCGCGCCCTCGGGATCGGGCTTGGTCCAGAAGCCGACGGACTTGGTCTCCATCGACCGCAGCGCCTTGCCCATCGCCTCGGAGAAGCTGCGTCCCACGGCCATCGCCTCGCCGACGCTCTTCATCGTCGTGGTCAGCTCCTGGTCCGCGCCCGGGAACTTCTCGAAGGCGAACCGCGGCACCTTCACGACCACGTAGTCGAGCGTGGGCTCGAACGACGCCGGCGTCTCGCCGGTGATGTCGTTCTGGATCTCGTCGAGGGTGTAGCCGACGGCGAGCTTCGCGGCGATCTTGGCGATCGGGAAACCCGTCGCCTTCGACGCCAGCGCCGACGACCGCGACACGCGCGGGTTCATCTCGATGACGACCATGCGGCCGTTCTCCGGGTGGATGGCGAACTGGATGTTGCAGCCGCCGGTGTCCACGCCGACCTCGCGCAGCACGTCGATGCCGACGTTGCGCATGTGCTGGAACTCGCGGTCGGTCAGCGTCATCGACGGCGCCACCGTCACCGAGTCACCGGTGTGCACGCCCATCGGGTCGACGTTCTCGATGGAGCAGATGACCACCACGTTGTCGGCGTGGTCGCGCATCAGCTCCAGCTCGTACTCCTTCCAGCCGAGCACGCTCTCCTCGATGAGCACCTCGTGCACCGGGGACTCGGACAGGCCGAAGGAGGCCATCCGCTCCAGGTCCTCCTCGGTGTGCGCCATGCCCGAACCCAGACCACCCATGGTGAAGCTGGGCCGGATGACCACCGGCAGACCGGACCCGGCGACGAACGAGCGCACGTCGTCCATCGACTTGCAGACCTTCGACGAGGGCACCTCGCCGCCGACCGAGCGCACGATGTCCTTGAACATCTGCCGGTCCTCGCCGCGCTGGATCGCGTCCACGTCCGCGCCGATGAGCTCCACGCCGTACTTGTCGAGCACGCCGCGCTCGTGCAGCGCGATCGCCGTGTTCAGCGCCGTCTGCCCGCCCAGGGTCGCCAGGATCGCGTCCGGGCGCTCGGCGTCGATGACCTTCTCGACGAACTCGGGCGTGATCGGCTCGATGTAGGTGGCGTCGGCGAACTCCGGGTCGGTCATGATCGTCGCCGGGTTGGAGTTCACCAGCGAGACGCGGATGCCCTCCTCCCGCAGCACCCGGCACGCCTGGGTGCCGGAGTAGTCGAACTCGCACGCCTGACCGATGACGATCGGCCCGGAACCGATCACCAGAACGTGCTTGATGTCAGTACGTTTGGGCATGTCAGCGGGCCTCGCTCATCAGATCAACGAACTTGTCGAACAGGGGCGCCGCGTCGTGCGGACCGGCCGCCGCCTCGGGGTGGTACTGGACGGAGAAGGCCGGGCCGTTGAGCAGCCGCAGACCTTCGACGGCACCGTCGTTGGCGCAGTGGTGGGACACGATCGCGCGGCCGAAGTCGGTGTCGAACTCCTCGCCCGGCTCGCCTTCCACGGCGAAACCGTGGTTCTGCGCGGTGATCGCGACCCTGCCGGTCTCCTGGTCGATGACCGGGATGTTGATGCCGCGGTGGCCGTACTGCAGCTTGTAGGTGCCGCGACCCAGCGCGCGACCGAGGACCTGGTTGCCGAAGCAGATGCCGAACAGCGGCAGCTTCCGGTCCAGGGCCTGGCGGGTCAGCTCGACCTGCGCGTCGGTGGTCGCCGGGTCACCGGGACCGTTGGACAGGAACAGGCCGTCCGGCGCGATCTCCAGGATCTCGTCCATCGTGGACGCCAGCGGCATCACGTGGATCTCGATGCCCCGCTGGGCCATCATCCGCGGCGTGTTCGCCTTGATGCCCATGTCCAGCGCGGCCACCGTGAACCGCTTCTGGCCGTTGGCCGGGATCACGTAGGACTTGCCCGTGGTGACATCGCCCGCCAGGGACGCGCCCACCATCTCCGAGGAGTCCTTCACCGCGGCGACCATCTGCTCGTCCGAGACCAGCTCGGGGCCCGAGAAGATGCCACCGCGCATCGCGCCCAGCTCGCGCACGTGACGGGTCAGGGTGCGGGTGTCGATCCCGGAGATGCCGACGACGCCCTGGTTGGTCAGCTCGTCGTCCAGGCTGCGGGTGGAGCGCCAGTTCGACGGGCGGCGGGCGGGGTCGCGCACGGCGTAGCCGGCGACCCAGATCTTGTCCGACTCGTCGTCCTCGTCGTTCCAGCCGGTGTTGCCGATCTGCGGCGCGGTCTGCACCACGATCTGCCGGTGGTAGGACGGGTCGGTCAGCGTCTCCTGGTAGCCGGTCATGCCCGTGGTGAACACGACCTCCCCGAGGGTGCGGCCCACCTTGCCGTAAGCCTCCCCGCGGAAGATCCGGCCGTCCTCCAGCACCAACGCGGCCGGTGTGTACGCGGTCATTTCTCCTCCTGTGCTGGCGTGGGGATGACCCACGCCCCGGTCGGTCGGATGAACGTCGGCGAGAACGTCGTTCATCCGTCCTCCGACTCGTTCGAAGTCGTGCGAGAGGGCAGCGATCGGATCGCCTCGACCCACTCGGTCTGCGCTTGCTTGTCGTCGCCGCGGAACCCGGTGTCCAGCAGCTGATCGCCGAGACGCCAGGTCACCACCACCAGACCGGCACCGGGCACGACCTTGTTGGCCAGCTTGTGGTCCAGCCGGGCGTCCACCACGGACTCGGCCGGGACCCACACCGCCGAAGCGCCGTCGCGCTCGATCAGCAGGCCGCTGGTGTGCAGGTGCGCGGTCCCGTTGGCGCGGTGCCCGATGTCGCCGACCGCGATGCGGTCCTGCCAGTCATCGGCGCTGGTCGTGCCGATGTACATGCCGGTGGCGGGGGTCAGGGTCTCGGCGCCGGGGTCGGCCGGCCGCTCCGGGAAGGGAGGCAGCGCGGCCGCCTGTCGTCGGGCTCGGGCCAGCCAGCCGCGCCGCATCCCGAAGAACACCAGCGCCGCCAGCGCGGCGAGCGCGAGCACCCACAGCAAGCGTTCCATCAGCGCCTCACCTTGCCTTCGTGCGCGGTCACCGAACCGCGCAGCAGCGTCGCGACGACCCGACCGGGCAGCCGCATTCCCTCGAAGGGCGAGTTCTGCCCCAGGCTGGCCAGCTCCGCGGCGCGCACCGTCCACTCCGCGTCCGGGTCGACCAGCGCGAGGTTGGCGGGTTCGCCGACGGCGATCGGCCGTCCCTGGCCGGTCAGACCGGCGATCTCGGCGGGACGCTCGGAGAGCACCCGCGCGACACCGCGCCAGTCCAGCAGGCCCGAGCGCACCATCGTCCGCGTCACGATGCCCAGCGCGGTCTGCAGTCCGAGCATTCCCGGCTTGGCCGCGGACCACTCGCAGTCCTTGTCCTGGGCGGCGTGCGGGGCGTGGTCGGTGGCCACGCAGTCCACGGTCCCGTCGGCCAGCGCCCGGCGCAGGGCCAGGGCGTCGTCGTCGGTGCGCAGCGGCGGGTTGACCTTGTTGACCGGGTCGTAGGTCTCCAGCCGCTCGTCGGTGAGCAGCAGGTGGTGCGGCGTCACCTCGGCCGAGACGGTGCCGTCGGTCTCGCGGCCCTTGAAGAACCGCAGCAGCTCGGCGGTGCCGGCGGTGGAGACGTGGCAGACGTGCAGGGTTCCGCCGGTGTGCGCGGCCAGCAGGCAGTCGCGCGCCACGATGGACTCCTCCGCCGGAGCGGGCCAGCCCGCCAGGCCCAGCCGGGCCGCGTTCGGGCCCTCGTGCGCCTGCGCGCCGACCGTCAGCCGCGGCTCCTCGGCGTGCTGGGCGACCAGACCGCCGAACGAGCGGGTGTACTCCAGCGCGCGGCGCATGAGCAGCGGGTCGTGCACGCACTTGCCGTCGTCGGAGAAGACCCGCACCTCGGCGGCCGAGTGCCGCATGGTGCCCAGCTCGGCGAGCTTCTCCCCCGCCAGGCCGACGGTGACCGCGCCCACCGGGTGCACGTCGACCAGGCCGACCTCGCGGCCGCGGCGCCACACGTGCTCGACGATCACGGCGTTGTCGGCGACCGGATCGGTGTTGGCCATCGCGAACACGGCGGTGTAGCCGCCCAGCGCGGCGGCCATCGAGCCGGTCTCGATCGTCTCGGCGTCCTCGCGGCCGGGTTCGCGCAGGTGGGTGTGCAGGTCCACGAAGCCCGGCAGCACGACCGCGCCGCCGCCCTGCACGATCTCGTCGGCGTCGACGCTCAGGTCCGCGCCGATCTCGGCGATCGCGGTGCCCTCGACGAGCACGTCGACCGGCTCGCCCTCTCCATAAGGGCGGACGTCCTTCAGCAACACGCGAGTCATGCGGCGAGCTCCTCTCCGGCCAGCAGGTGGTAGAGCACCGCCATCCGCACGTGCACGCCGTTGCCGACCTGCTGGGTGATGGCGGCGCGCGGCGAATCGGCCACCGCCGGCACGATCTCCATGCCGCGCAGCATCGGGCCCGGGTGGAGCACGACCGCGTGCTCGGGCAGCTTCGCCAGCCGCTTCTCGTTGAGCCCGTAGGCGATCGAGTACTCGCGGGCCGACGGGAAGAACCCGCCGTGCATCCGCTCGGCCTGCACCCGCAGCAGCATGACCGCGTCCAGCTTGGGCAGTTCCGGGTCGAGCTCGTGGCGCACCTCGGCGCCCCAGTGCTCGATGCCGGTGGGCACCAGCGTCGGCGGCGCGATGAGCGTCACCTCGGCCCCCAGCGTCCGCAGCAGGTGCACGTTGGACCGCGCGACGCGGCTGTGCAGCAGGTCGCCCACGATGCCGATGCGACGCCCTGAGACGTCCCCCAGGCGCTCCCGCAGGGTCGCCGCGTCCAACAGGGCCTGGGTGGGGTGCTCGTGCATCCCATCGCCCGCGTTGACGACCTGGGTGCCGTCGGCCTCCAGCCAGCCGGCGAGCCGGTGGGCGGCGCCGGAGGCGGGGTGCCGGATGATCACGCAGTCCGCGCCGGCCGCCGCCAGCGTCAGCGCGGTGTCCCGGAGGGACTCGCCCTTGCCGACCGACGAGCTGCTGGCCGACACGTTGATCACGTCGGCGCTCATCCACTTCCCGGCGACCTCGAAGGACACCCGGGTCCGGGTGGAGTTCTCGTAGAACAGGGTCACCACGGTGCGCCCGCGCAACGTGGGGAGCTTCTTCACCTCGCGCCCCAGCAACGTCTGCTTGAGCGTGTCGGCGGTGTCGAGGACGGCGGTCGCGTCGGCGGCGGACAGGCCCTCGGTGGACAGCAGGTGGCGCATCACACCTCCTCCTGTTCCTTGTGGATCACCACGCGGTCCTCGCCGTCCGTTTCGGACAGCTGCACCGCCACGTCCTCGCTGCGGGAGGTCGGGATGTTCTTGCCCACGTAGTCCGCGCGGATCGGCAGTTCCCGGTGACCCCGGTCCACCAGCACGGCCAGCTGGACCGAGCGGGGGCGGCCCTGGTCGCGCAGGGCGTCGAGGGCGGCGCGCACGGTGCGGCCGGAGAAGAGCACGTCGTCGACGAGCACGACCAGCTTGTGGTCGATGCCACCCGGCGGCAGGTTGGTGGGCTCCAGCGGCCGGTTGGGCTGGGAGCGCAGGTCGTCGCGGAAGAGCGTGATGTCCAGGGTGCCGACGGGAACCGTCACGCCGCTGAACTCGCTGATCTTGTCCGCCAACCGCCTGGCCAGCGGCGTTCCCCTCGTGGGAACGCCCAGCAGCACCACGGAGCCGTCGCCGGTGTCCAGCGCGGTCTTCTCGATGATCTGGTGCGCGATTCGGGCTATCGTGCGCGCAACGTCACCGGCCGAGAGCAACTCCCGCTGCCCTGCCGGTTCCGCCGCGCTCGCCTGATGGCGAGACGCCACGGTGCGACCTCCTTCTCCGCCTCACAGGACGGGTCCTTAAAGGATGGTGTGTGAGCTGCCCCGCAATCCGGGTTCGTGATGAACCTGCGCATCACCGGGCTGCCCCGTACGCTATCAGCGACAACGGGTCAATCGACCGGGTGGTGTGTTGGCGCTCGCCACATCGGCACCGAAGACCAACTTGACCTGGTGACGCTCGCGAGCGAACATTACTCTCCGTATCGATCTGAGCTTTGCTCCCCGGTCGCCGTTATCGGCTGACGGGGCGAACGAACGGAGAAACGCCACATGGGCGACTACGCCAAGGCGCTGGGCAGCAAACTCCGCGCTATCCGCCAGCAGCAGGGTCTGTCGCTGCACGGCGTCGAGCAGAAGTCTGGCGGACGGTGGAAGGCCGTGGTCGTCGGGTCCTACGAGCGAGGCGACCGCGCGGTGACCGTGCAGAAGCTGGCCGAACTCGCCGATTTCTACGGCGTGCCGGTCGCGGAGCTGCTGCCCGAGGGCCGCGTGCCTTCTGGAGCCGAACCGGCCACGAAGGTCGTGATCAACCTCGAGCGCCTGCAACAACTGCCTGCCGAGAAGGTGGGTCCGCTGGCCCGTTACGCGGCCACGATCCAGAGCCAGCGCGGTGACTACAACGGCAAGGTGCTGTCCATCCGCACCGAAGACCTGCGGTCCCTGGCGATCATCTACGACATGACGCCGGGCGAGCTCACCGAGCAGCTCATCGACTGGGGTGTGCTTCCCCCGGAGGCGCGCCCTGCCCGCGAGGAGTGAAACAACACCGATAGGCGGACCGGGGCACCCAGCGGCGACGCCGCGACGGGTGCCCCTGGGCTTTCAGGGCCCTCACCCGTTCGGTCGCCGGTCGACCCGCCTGTGCTCGCACAGGGCAACGACACGACACCGCCGTTCGGGTGAGGAACCCCACGAACCGAAGAGGGGCACCTGCCGCGCGGCAGGTGCCCCTCTTCGTGGCTGGAAAGTGCGGCGGAAGGCCGCCGCTTCAAGTGCGGGACTCAACTCGCACCGCCGCGGGTTCTCAGCGGTCCTCTGGGGAGGACGCCGCGACGCCGCGTATTGGCATACTCAAGGAGTGGCGCCCGGACTCAGAGGGCCGCTGAGGTTCCGCCACCCGCACCGCCAAGCCGAGCAACCACGCGGACGCCCCTAGTCGACCGGGGTTTCCTCTTTGGGGAGGGTTTTGCGGAGCCTGTCGCGAATCCCCGCCAGGCGTCCCAGGACGCCGTTGACGAAGCGCGGGGAGTCGTCGGTGGACAGCGCCCTGGCCAGCTCCACCGCCTCGTCCACGGCCACCACCGGCGGCACGTCGCCCTTCGGGCACCACAGCAGCTCGTAGAGGCCCAGCCGCAGCACGGCGCGGTCGACGACCGGCATCCGCGAGAGCGTCCAGCCCTCGATGTGCTGGGTGAGCAGCTCGTCGATCCGCTCCCGGTTCTCGTTCACGCCTTCGACGAGGGTGATCGTGTAGTCCGGGACCGGGGCCGTGTCGGGCGCGCCGATCCGGTCTGACATGAGCGTGACGGCATCGGTCTCGCGCAGATCGGCCTCGTAGAGGAAATCGACCGCGCGCTTACGGGCCTTGCTGCGCGAGCCGCTCATTTGGAGTTGACGCGGCTGAGGTACCGGCCGTCGCGCGGGTCGACCTTGACCTTGTCACCGGTGTTCAGGAACAGCGGGACCTGGACCTCGGCACCGGTCTCCAGCGTCGCCGGCTTGGTGCCACCGGTGGAGCGGTCGCCCTGCACGCCGGGGTCGGTGTGCTCGACGAGGAGCTCGACGGAGGCGGGCAGCTCGACGTACAGCGGAGCGTCCTCGTGCCGGGCGACGACGACCTGGCTGTTCTCCAGCATGAACTTCGCGGCGTCGCCGACGACGTCAGGGGTGACGTTGACCTGCTCGAAGGTCTCCGGCTCCATGAAGACGTAGTCGTTGCCGTCGTAGTACAGGTAGGTCATCTCGCGGCGGTCGACGTTGGCGGTGTCGACCTTCACGCCGGCGTTGAAGGTCTTGTCGACGACCTTGCCGGAGAGCACGTTCTTGAGGGTGGTGCGGACGAAGGCGCCGCCCTTGCCGGGCTTGACGTGCTGGAAGTTGACGACGGACCACAGCTGGCCGTCGAGGTTGAGCACCAGTCCGTTCTTCAGGTCGTTCGTGGAAGCCACGTGGGGGTTCTCCTGTGGTGATGGCTTGGTGTTGCGCCGGGCCGCGACGGGGTGCCGGCGAAATTCCGCGCACTCGTCGTGCGTCAGACTTCGACGAGCTCTTTGGTCGTCAGGGTGAGGAGCTCCGGTGTGCCGGGCCGCACGACCAGCGTGTCCTCGATGCGGACCCCGCCCCGCCCGGCCAGATAGACGCCAGGCTCGACGGTGACCGCCATCCTCTCGGCGATTCTACCGTCCCCGCGCTGCGACAACGTGGGCGCCTCGTGGATCTCCAGCCCCACGCCGTGTCCCAAGCCGTGCAGGAACTGCTCCCCGTACCCCGCGTCGGCGATCACCTGGCGGGCCGCGGAGTCGACGTCGCGGACCTCGGTGTCGATCTTCACGGCCGCCCGGCCGGCGGCCTGCGAGGCGCGTACGAGCTCGTAGATCTCGCGCTGCCAGTCGGCGGCCTTGCCCAGCACGACCGTGCGGGTCATGTCCGAGTGGTAGCCGTCGACCAGCGCGCCGAAGTCCATCTTGACGAAGTCGCCGTGGGCCAGCACCGCGTCGGTGGGCCGGTGGTGCGGGACCGCGGAGTGCGGGCCCGCGGCGATGATCGTCTCGAACGACGGGCCGGCGGCGCCGTTGTCCAGCATCCGGGCTTCCAGCTCGCGGGCGACCTCCAGCTCGGTGCGGCCCGCGCGGAGTCCGCCGTGCTCGATGAGGTCGGCCAGCGCGCGGTCGGCGGCGGCGCAGGCCATCCGCAGCGCCTCGATCTCGGTGGCGTCCTTGATCAGCCGCAGCTGCTCGACGATGCCCGGGGCCCGGACCAGCTCGGACTTGCCCGCGGCGTCGTCGAGCACGTCGCGGTTGTCCACGGTCACGTGCTGGGACTCGAAGCCGACCCGCCGGTAGTCGGTGGCCTCCTCGCCGAGGCGGTGGGCGATGGTCAGGTCGCTCGCCCGGTCGATGACGCGTTCCAGGTCCGCGACCTGCTCCTCGGCCTGCGTCAGGTAGCGGCCGTCGGTGCAGAACACCGTGCGGTCCTCGCCGCCCGGACCGTCGGCGGCGTGCACCACCAGCGCGGCGTTGGAACCGGTGAAGCCGGTCAGGTAGCGGATGTTGAGCAGGTCGGTCACCAGCAGGGCGTCCAGGTCCCGCTCCCGCAGTCGGCTGCGGAGTGCGTCTCGTCGGTGGGCGTGCGTTTCGGACATGTTTCGGAGCCTAACTCGCAGGACACGGGATTGGCCTTCGTCGGACGGCCGTTTGCTGAAAGCCGCCAGGACCTTGCGCCCCGCACCCGCTCCGTGCAACTCGGGGGCGCGGAAATCCGCAGGTGAGCGGATCTTTGCGAGCGCGGCCGGGGTGTCGGTGGCGGGCGCTACGCTGAGCCGGTGGAGCTGACGTGGAGCACCGTGCCGGGACCGGTAGGGGACATCACCGTGGTGGCCTCCGAGACCGGTGTGCGGCACGTCGCCTTCGCCGGTCCCGACGTCGCGCTCGCCGAGTTCGGCTCGGCCGCGCCCGGCGGTCTCGCGGACGAGGCGACGGCGCAGCTCGGCGAGTACTTCTCCGGCGAGCGCCGGGAGTTCCGGCTCGCGATCGACTGGGCCGAGCTCGACGGCCTGCGCGCGCACGTGCTGCGGACGCTGCAGGAGCTGGTGCCCTTCGGCGAGACCGTCAGCTACAAGGGCCTCGCGGAGCTCTCCGGCAGACCGGAGGCGTCGCGCGCGGTCGGGTCGATCATGGGTTCCAACCCGGTGCCGCTGATCGTGCCGTGCCACCGGGTGCTGGCCTCCGGCGGCGGGCTCGGCGGATTCGGCCCCGGCCTGGAGGCCAAGCGGAAACTGCTGGTGCTAGAGGGAGTTCTGGAGCCCAGCCTGCTCGAGCTCGACCTGGTGCGAGACGAATAGGTGGTAGGTCGTCCCGCGCTGCCCGAGGGTGACCGGGATGACCAGTTCGGTGCAGTCGCCGAAGACGTCCCGCATCGCGCCGAGCAGTTCGGGCGAGGCGTCGGCCGACCACACCGCCAGCGTGCCGCCGGGGGCGAGCTTGTCCTTGCAGCGCCGGAGGAAACCCGGTCCGTAGAGGGCCGAGTTCTCCTCGTAGACCAGGAAGTCCGGGCCGTTGTCGACGTCGAGCAGCAGCACGTCGCACGCACCGTCGGGCTGCTCGCCCAGGACGGCGGCGATGTCGCCGACGCTGATGCGCACCCGCTCGTCGGCCAGCGCGTTCGCGGTGTCCGTGACCAGCCCGTCGCGGTGCCAGGCGACGAGGTCGGGTTCGATCTCCACCACGTGCGCCTCGCGCACGCGCTCGTCGGCCAGCACCTCGCGCAGGGTGAACCCGAGGCCGAGCCCGCCGATGAGCACCCGGAGCCCGCCGGAGCGCGCGAGGTGGCCGAGGGTGGCGGTGGCCAGCATGCGTTCGGTCTCGGTGTGCGCGGTGTCCATCACGAAAACGCCGTTGACCCGCAGTTCCAGCGCGTCGTCGCGGCGCATCAGCACGAGCTCACCGCGCTCGCCGACCGCACGGGCGAGAAGCTCAGACATGACCCCGGAGGTTACCCCGCCGTTCCCACCGCGCGACGACAACTGGCAATTTCGCAGGTCAGCCGATCTGAAACGATTCTCACCCGACCGACGCGGTGAACCCGCTGGTCACGCGGCCGGAAACCGATTCGCTGCACCATCCGGCCCACACCCCGCTGATCCCCTCGGCCTATTTTCCGATCTTGGGAGCGCTCTGAAGAATGGGCCGCGCCTCAGGCACCCGTCCGGGCCGGATTCGCGCCCCGGTCTGCGGCGGGTCGCCTGGGGGCGTTTCTCCGGATCGATACGGAGAAGGCCGTCGCCAGCAGGCAGAGCAATCCCGATCCGTACCAGGCCAGCGCGTAGTCGCCGAAGTGGTCGCGGATCAGCCCGGCCCCGCCGGCGACGGCCGCCGCACCCACCTGGTGCGAGGCGAACACCCAGCCGAACACCACCGAGGCCTTCGGCCCGAAGTGCTCGCGGCACAGCGCCATCGTCGGCGGCACCGTGGCGACCCAGTCCAGGCCGTAGAAGACGACGAACATCACCATCTCCACCCCCGGTGTCGGGGCGAACAGCTGCGGCAGCACGAACAGCGAGGCGCCGCGCAGCGTGTAGTAGACGGCCAGCAGCACGCGCGGGTTGATCTTGTCGGTGAGGTAGCCCGACGCCACGGTGCCGAGCACGTCGAAGACGCCGATGAGCGCGAGCAGCCCGGCGGCCATCGCGGTGGGCATCCCGTGGTCGTGCGCAGCGGGCACGAAGTGGGTGTTGACCAGGCCGTTGGTGCTGGCTCCGCAGATCGCGAAACCGCCTGCCAGCAACCAGAAGGCGGGCGTGCGGGCCGCTTCCGCGAGCGTCCTGATGGCGAGCACCGCGGGATTTCCCCTGTCCTGCGCGGGTTCCGGCTCCTCCCCGGTGGCTCCGTAGGCGGAAACCCCGAGATCGCGCGGGTGTTCGCGCATCACGAGCCAGACGACGACGGCGACCAGCAGCGCGGCGGCGGTGATGGTCAGCGAGGCCGCGCGCCAGCCCCAGCTCTCCACCAGCATCGCCTCCACCGGCAGGAAGACCAGCTGACCGGTCGCGCTGCCGGCCGTGAGCACGCCGCTGACCAGGCCGCGCCGGGCCACGAACCACCGGTCGACCACCGTGGACACGAACGCCAGCGCCATCGAGCCGGTGCCCAGCCCCACCAGCAGGCCCCAGCACAGGATCAGCTGCCACGGCTCGGTCATGAACACCGTCAGCCCGCTGCCCACCCCCACGAGCAGCAGAGCCGAGGCGGTGACGCGCCGGACGCCGAAGCGCACCATCAGCGCCGCGGCGAACGGCGCGGTCAGCCCGAACAGCAGCAGGTTCAGCGACACCGCTGCCGAGATCAGCCCGTGCGGCCAGCCGAACTCCCGGTGCAGCGGATCCATCAGCACCCCGGGCGCCGACCGGAAGGCGGCGGCCCCCACCAGAGCGATGAACGCGACGACGGCGATCGACCAGGCGGGGTGAACCCGCGCGGGCAGCATGCGAACCATGCTGACCAGCGTGATCGAGCGCTGGAAGCCGAACCAGTGGCCGGAGGGACACAATGTGGGAAGATTCGGCCATGAGGCCGCATCGGATCGCCGTGCTCGGCGTGGAGACCGTCGTCGGGTTCGACCTGGCGATACCGCCGCAGATCTTCGCGGGCGCCACCGGGCCGGACGGACCGCTCTACGAGGTGCGCGTGTGCAGCATCGACGGCGGGCCGCTGGCCACGAACAGGGGCTTCACGGTCCTGCCCGAGTGCGGCACCGACGCGCTGCGCGGGCCGGACACCGTCATCGTGCCCGGCGTCGACACCGAGACCTTCACCGAGGACCCCAAGGTCACCGACTACCTGCGGAACCTGCCCGCGGGCACCCGGATCATGTCGATCTGCACCGGCGCGTTCGTGCTCGCCGCCGCGGGCCTGCTCGACGGCCGCCCGGCGACCACGCACTGGGCGCACGCCGACCGGTTCCGCGAGATGTTCCCGCACGTCGAGCTGCGCCCGGACGTGCTGTTCGTCGACGACGGCGACCTGCTGACCTCCGCTGGAGTCGCCGCCGGGATCGACCTGTGCCTGCACGTCATCCGCAACGACCACGGCAGCGAGATCGCCAACCGGGCGGCGAGGCGCAACGTCGTCCCGCCCTGGCGCGACGGCGGGCAGTCCCAGTTCATCGAACGACCTCTGCCCTCCCCCGGCGCCACCGGCACCGCACCCACCCGCGAATGGCTGCTGCACCGGCTCGCCGAACCGCTGACGCTGGAGGCGATCGCCGCGCACGCGGGCATGAGCGTGCGGACCTTCACCCGGCGGTTCCGCGAGGAGACCGGCACCTCGCCGCTGGACTGGCTGCTGGGACAGCGCATCGAGCACGCGCGGCACCTGCTGGAGCACACCGACCTGCCGATCGAGGAAGTCGCGGTCGCCTCCGGGCTCAACACCGCCACCTCGCTGCGCAAGCACCTGCGCGCCCGGCTGGGCATCGGTCCGGCCGCCTACCGGCGAACCTTCCACTCCGACTAGTTACCTCCGCTCACGAGTCGAGCAACCTCCCCGACCGATGCGCGTCTTCTCAAGTGAGTGATCGGTACGGAGAGGCGGAGAACATGACTCGCAAGCGAATCATCCTGGCGGCCACCGCCGCACTGCTCACCGTCGGTCTCAGCGCCTGCGAGGAGGACGGTGCGACGTCATCCAGCAGGGTCGTCGGCGGCTCCTCCCCGGAGCCGCCGACGCACTCCGAGGCGACCGGCAGCACCCCGGCCGCCGAGGTGCCACCACCGGCCGAGACCACGACCTCGAAGACCGAGGCCGACCCGGCACCGCAGACGCGGCTGTGCGAGGTGGGGGACCTCGCCGCGACGGTCGAGTACGTCGACGCGGGCGCGGGAACGGTGCACCACGCGCTGCGGTTCACCAACTCCGGCAGCAGCACCTGCGAGATCCAGGGCTTCGCCGGGGTGTCCTACGTCGGCGGCGACGACGGTCACCAGATCGGCCGGCCCGCGTACCGCGAGGGCAGCAAGGGCCCGGCCGTCATCCTGCAACCCGGCGGGCAGGCGTGGGCGCCGCTGGCGGCCCCGCGCACGGAGAACTACGACTCGGCCACCTGCCGCCCGGAGGAAGCCCGCGGCCTGCGCATCTACCCGCCCCAGGAGTACGACTCGATGTTCGTTCCGCTGACCGGGACGGCCTGCGCCAACCCGGACCTCCCGGGCGAGCAGCTCAAGATCAAGACCCTCCAGCCGGGCTCACCGTACTGAGCACCCCCGTCACAATTTCGCGCGAAATTCGAATCCCCGGAGTCGGGCTCGAATTTCGCGCGAAATTGTGACGGCCGGGCGAGGGTCAGGGCCGGAGGTCGCCTCGGGCGGAGTGGGATCGCCACTGCGCCTCGGTGACGTCGGCGATGGGCGAGGCGTTGGCCCGCGCGGTTTCCGGGGTGACCCGCCAGAGACCGCCGCGGGTGTCGAGGAGACCGACCTCGCCGGTCGGGGAGCGCAGGGCTGGCGCGCCGGAGGCGATCTCGGCGACCACCGGGAGATCGTCCACGGGATCCGGGCGGTCGTCGAGGACCTTCACCGCGACGGTCTCGGCCACCGAGCGGCGTTCGAGCCGGACCCTGGCGCCGTCGTGGACCAGGTCGACCGTGCGGACCGGTGAGGGAACCGCGAAGCCGTCCAGCGCCCGGGCCGCTCGCGGAGCGGTGCCGCAGCCGTCGGCGTCGGTGATGTCGATGCCGAAGTGCCGGATGTCGGTGGGGGCCGGGGCGAGCGCGGTGGCGCGCAGGACGTCGACCGGCACCGTCTCGCACGGGTCCGATGTGGAGGGACGAATCCACCCCTCGCCGTCGCGGACGATTCCCGGACCTTCCTGCCACGGACCGGGAATCGTCACCGGCTCGTACGGGTGGCGGGTGAATTCCGCGTCCCAGAAGGTGATCTGGGTTCCGCCGGTGATCTGATGCGCGATGGCGAAGGCGTCCAGCGTCGGCGAGTAGGCCCAGTCCGCGCTGAACGCGTCGACGACCGACCGGCCGCGCTCCCCACCGGCGGGCCGGAATCCGCGCTCGGTCAACGCCTGAACATCCTTGCCGAACAACGGGTCTCGCGATCGCAGCACGAACTGCCCGGCGCCGTTCCAGCCCGCGCCCTTGGCCGTGGTGTCGGTGAACAGCAGGTAGAACCAGCCGTCCACGAACACCGCCGAGGGCTGCCCGGCGCCGTAGACGTTGCCGCGCGGGACCTCGCCCGCCGCGGTCACGATCGGCGCGGCACCGCGCGTCCACGCCATGCCGTCCGCGCTGGTCGCGACCCCGATGGCGTTGCCGTGCGCGTGATCGCCCGCCGCGCCCGTGTAGTAGAGGTAATAGCGGTCGCCCACGTGCAGCACGGACGGATCGCAGGTGTGCATCCCGTCGAAACGCCCCGGCTCACCGGCGAAGACCGGAACCGCCGGCGCCGCGCCTTCGGCGAACGGACCGTCCGGCGAGGCCGCCGAGGCGTGCAGGACGTCGTCGCCCGCGGGCCCCACCCCCGGCAGCTGGCTGCACCACCACGCGCGGTACCGGCCGTCCTCGGCCAGCACCGACGGCCCGTAGTTGTACGGCGCGGGCAGCCCGCCCGCCGCCACCACACCGGGGCTCCCGCGCTCGGCGGCGGTCCGCAGCTCCACCGGCTGCGGCACCGGAACCGGCCGCTGCCGCTGCACCACCTGCGTCACCGGGCTGCCGGCGACCTGCGTGCAGCCCGCCAGCAGCGCGACAGCGACCAGGCATAACGGCAGCCGGCCGCGCACTACTCCCCCGCGTTCTCGGCCAGCCAGCGGATCGCCAGCGGATACCCGGCCACGCCCAGACCCGCCATCACCGCGGTCGCGATGTCGGACAGGTAGCTGGTGTGCCGGAACGGTTCCCGCTTGTGCACGTTGGAGATGTGCAGCTCGACCAGATCAGCGTTCAGCTGCGAGGCGGCGTCGCGCACCGCCACCGAGTAGTGCGTCCACGCGCCCGCGTTGAGCACCACCGGCCAGGACGCGTCGGCGGCCTCGTGCAGCCAGCCGACCATCTCGCCCTCGTGGTCGGTCTGCCGGACCTCGACCTCGACGCCGAGGTCCTGTCCCGCCTTCTCGCACATCGACACCAGGTCGGCGTAGGTGGTGCTGCCGTAGACGGTGGGCTCGCGCTTGCCGAGCCGGCCGAGGTTGGGTCCGTTGAGGACGAGGACCTTCACAGCAGAACCTCCGTGCTGGACTTGCTCTCACCACCGGTGATCACCGAGTACGCGGCGGCGATCAGCGACGGGTCCGGGCCTTCCAGCCGTTCCGGCTTGGCCAGACCGTCGAGCACCACGAACCGCAGGACACCGGAGCGGTTCTTCTTGTCGGCCTTCATGCCCTCCATCAGCGAGCCCAGCGCGTCCGGGTCGTAGGTGGTCGGCAGGCCGAGCAGGTCGAGGATGCGCTTGTGCCGGTCGGCGGTCTCGTCGTCGAGACGTCCCGCCAGTCGCGCCAGTTCGGCGGCGAAGACCAGGCCGACGCTGACCGCGGCCCCGTGGCGCCAGCGGTAGCGCTCGCGGCGCTCGATGGCGTGGGCCAGCGTGTGCCCGTAGTTGAGCACCTCGCGCAGGTGCGACTCCTTGAGGTCCGACGAGACGACGTCGGCCTTGACCTGGATGGAGCGGCGGACCAGCTCGGCGAGCACGTCACCGCTCGGGTCGGTGGCGGTGTCCGGGTCTTCCTCGATGAGCCGCAGGATCTCCGGGTCGGCGATGAAACCGGCCTTGACGACCTCGGCCATGCCCGCCAGGAGTTCGTTGCGCGGCAGGCCTTCCAGCGTCGCCAGGTCGCACAGCACCAGGCTCGGCTCGTGGAACAGGCCCACCAGGTTCTTGCCCGCGTCGGTGTTGATGCCGGCCTTGCCGCCCACCGCGGCGTCGACCATGCCCAGCAGGGTGGTGGGCACGTGCACGGCCTTCACACCGCGCATCCAGGTGCCCGCGACGAACCCGCCGAGGTCGGTGACCGCGCCGCCGCCGAAGGACACCACGACGCCGTCGCGGTCCATGCCGATCTTGCCCAGCACCTCCCAGCAGAACCCCGCGACCTGCAGGCTCTTGCCGTCCTCGGCGTCGGGGATCTCGACCCGGTGCGCGTCGATGCCGGCCTCGGTCAGCTCCTCGCGGACCGCCTCGATGGTGGCGGTGATCGTGGGCTGGTGCACCAGCGCGACGCTCGACGCCCCGCTCAGGAATTCCACCAGCTCACCGAGCAGACCCCGGCCGACGACCACGTCGTAGGGCTGCTGGCCGTTCACGCTGATCCGAACCGGCTCGGTCATCGTCGTCCCTTCGGCAATCGGGCTATCTAGAGTATCGGGGTCGTTGTGCTTAGCGGTGCGGGTAGGAGAACCTGAGGGACTCCGTGGACTCCGCGCGCCACATACACGGCGTCGCGGCGTGCTCGCCACGAAGCCCCTCAGAACCTCCGGCGGTGCCAGTTGCTTGCCCACTCACCGAAAGAGAAAGTGGCTCCGCCACTTCGAAACACCCCCTAGCTGGCCAGCGCGGCGAGGTCGTCGATGACCTGGTCGACGACCTGCGCCGGTTCGAGCTCGTCGGTGGTGACCTCCACGGCGGCCACCGAGCGGTAGATCGGCAGGCGCGCGTCCAGCAGCGCCTTGAACGTGGCGCGCGGGTTGATCCCGGCCAGCAGCGGGCGCGCGGCGGAGAGCCCCACGCGGCGCGCGCCTTCGGCGAGACCGACCGACAGGAACACCACCGGGTGCCCGGCGAGCCGCTCGCGGGTCAGCTCGGACAGCACCGCGCCGCCGCCGAGCGCCAGCACGCCGTCGTGCTCGCGCAGCGCGGTGTCGACGGCCCGCTCCTCCAGCGCGCGGAAGGCGGGCTCGCCGTCGTTGGCGAAGATGTCGGCGATCTCGCGGCCGGTGCTCTCGACGACGTCGGCGTCGGTGTCGCGGAACTTCACACCGAGGCGTTCGGCCAGCAGCCTGCCGATGGTGGTCTTGCCCGCGCCGGGCGGGCCGATCACGATCGCGCGCGGCGACATCACCGCACCTGCCGCTTCTCCGCGCGCTCGCGCAGCGAGGCGAGGTAGCCCTCGACGTTGCGGCGGGTCTCCGGCAGCGAGTCGCCGCCGAACTTCTCCAGCGCGGCCTCGGCCAGCACCAGCGCCACCATCGTCTCGGCGACCACCGCGGCGCGCGGCACGGCGGTGATGTCGGAGCGCTGGTGCATCGCCTGCGCGGGCTCGCCGGTCACCATGTCCACAGTGGCCAGTGCGCGCGGCAGGCTGGAGATGGGCTTCTTGGCGGCGCGCACGATCAGCGGCTCGCCGTTGGTGATGCCGCCTTCGAGACCGCCCGCGCGGTTGCTGTCGCGGCGGACCCAGTTGACGCCCTGGTCGGGGTAGATCTCGTCGTGCGCGGCGCTGCCCCGGCGGTGGGCGTTGGCGAAGCCCTCGCCGATCTCCACGCCCTTGATCGCCTGGATGCTCATCAGCGCACCGGCCAGGCGGGCGTCGAGCTTGCGGTCCCAGTGCACGTGCGAGCCGATGCCCGGGGGCAGGTTGTAGGCGATGACCTCGACGACGCCGCCGAGGGTGTCGCCGTCCTTCTTCGCGGCGTCGACCTCGGCCATCATCCGCTCGGTGGCCGTGTCGCCGAAGGCGCGGACCGGGTTCTCGTCGATCGCCGCCAGGTCGTCGGGGCCGGGCAGCACCTCGCCGGTGGCGTCCACGCCGCCGAGGCTGACCACGTGGCTGACGATCTCGACGCCGAACAGCTGGCGCAGGAACTGCCGGGCGACGGTGCCGACGGCCACGCGCGCGGCGGTCTCGCGGGCGCTGGCGCGCTCCAGGACCGGGCGGGCCTCGTCGAAGCCGTACTTCTGCATGCCGGCGATGTCGGCGTGGCCGGGCCGCGGGCGGGTCAGCGGCTCGTTGCGGGCCAGGTTGGCCAACACGTCCTCGTCGACCGGGTCGGCGGCCATGACCTGTTCCCACTTGGGCCACTCGGTGTTGCCGATGCGCACCGCGATCGGGCCGCCCTGGGTGCGGCCGTGCCGGACGCCGCCGATGATCTCCAGCTCGTCGGCCTCGAAGTTCATCCGGGGGCTGCGCCCGAAGCCGAGCTTGCGGCGCTCCAGCTGGGTCGCGATCTCGGTCGAGGTCACCTCGACCCCGGCCACCATGCCTTCCAGCACCGCGACGAGGGCGGGGCCGTGCGATTCTCCAGCGGTCATCCAGCGCAACACACCACAGATCCTGCCACGCTCTGCCCTGGGGGAACCCGCCCGGGTGGGTCACGGCCAGCTCAGCGTCACCAGCCAGGACGGAACCAGCACCGCCGGACCGTGCGCGACCGCCCCCGCGCGCCTCCACAGCGCACCGACCAGGGTGAACGCCGCCCCGGCTGCGACGACCCCGGCGACGGCGGGAACGGACACCGCACCCACCACCGCGCCCAGGACTCCGGCGAGCTTGACGTCCCCCGCACCCATCGAGGGCGGGGATATGACCCTGGCCACCAGGTACGTCCCACCGAGCAGGACGAGCCCGGCCGCCGAACCGAGCGCGACGCCCGGCCGGTGCGCCGCGACGACGCTCAGCAGCGCGACGGCGACCGGGTAGGCGGGCAGGGTCAGGGCGTCGGGCAGCCGATGAACCCGCAGGTCGCAAGCGCTGAGGACGACCGCGAGCCAGCCCAGGGCGAGCGGGATCGGCAACCACCACCCGGGTGGCTGCCGGAGGGCCACCAGGGCCCACGCCAGCGACACCCCCGCCTCGCACCAGCCGGGCGGCACGGCTGCGCCCCGGCGGAGCCGGCCCAGCAGGTGGCGTCCGGCCCATCCGGCGAGGGCTCCGGCCGCGATCAACGCGCTCATCCCGACGACGGTGCCGGGACTCCCGCACCGCGCGGCGGACGAACGGCCCGAAGAGTCGCGTGTCGGCACTCGCCTCGGGGCAGTGGTCGGTTTCGGTCCGAACCGCCCGTGATCGAAATCCGTTCTGCCCGGTCGGTTCGGACCAAAACCGCCCGCTACCTCACCCCTCGAGGGTGAACAGCACGTCTCCCGGCAGGACCTGGGTGTCCTCGCGGAGGTCCGCCAGGGACTCCGCCGGGGCGTCCAGGGCCACCACCGGGCAGATCGAGGAGTAGCCCTGCGCCTCGATCTCCGTCGGGTTCCAGGTGATGATCTTCTGCCCGGCCTCGACCGCATCGCCCTTGCCGACGTGCAGCGTGAAGCCCTCGCCCTTGAGCTTGACCGTGTCGATGCCCAGGTGCACCAGCACCGCGCCGCCCGAGGACGCCGCGATCACGAACGCGTGCGGGTGCAGCGTCACGACCTGGCCCGCGACCGGGGCGACCGCGTCGCCCTCGCCTCCGGAGGGTTTCACCGCGACACCGGGACCCACCATGGCCTGCGAGAACACCGGGTCCGGGACGTCGCTGAGCGACGTGGTCAGACCCGCTACCGGACTGCCGACCTCGGTGCTCACATCAGGTCCTCGATGTCGCCGGCCAGCGTGTCCGCCTCCGGTCCGACCACGACCTGGACGACCGTGCCCTGCACCATCACGCCGTGCGCGCCCGCGGCCTTGAGGCCCGCCTCGTCGATCTTCGAGCCGTCCTCGACCTCGCAGCGCAGCCGCGTGATGCACGGCTCGATCTCGACGATGTTGTCCCCGCCGCCCAGCGCGGAGAGGATCGCCTCGGCCTTGTCCTGAGCCACCACGTGCTCCCTTCGTGCTCTCGCCACCGCGGCCAGCGGACCGCGACGCGACGATCTTGCGCCAGGTGATGTCGATGCGGCAACGAAAGCAGAGCCTTGTTGACACCTGATCGCATGACGGCGCATTCTTCGCAACCAACTGGTTTAGACCGGACAGTACCAACGACCGATCGCGGTTCTCATCCGAACCGGCGGCGAGTTCACGACAGCGAACTCACGCCAGGGTGGCACGACAGGAGGCGGCATGGGAGAAGAACCGAGTTCTCTCCAGCACGCGTCCGCTCGCGGGCTGCCCGACGGGCCGATGCCGAAACACGTGCAACTGCGGGAGATCCTGCGCGAGCTGGCCGGCGACGAGCTCCCGCACGGCGCCGCGGTGCCGTCGGAGCGCGAACTGGCGCTGCGCTACGGGGTCTCCCGGCTGACGGTGCGCGAGGCGATCGGCCAGCTGGTCACCGAAGGCCTGCTGGTCCGGGTGCGCGGCAAGGGCACGTTCACCACGCGCCCGCGCATCGACTGGCAGGTGCACCTGGCGTCGTTCACCGAGGACATGCGCCGCCGCGGCATGCACCCGGAGACCGTGCTGCTCGACGCCGCCGAAGCCGTCCCGCCCCCGGCCACCGCGCAGGCGCTCGGCCTGGCACCGCAGCAGACCGCGTTCTGGCTGTTCCGGCTGCGCAAGGCCGACGGGATGCCGATGGCCGTCGAACGCGGTTGGTACCACCCGGACTCGGTCCCCGACCTGCTCGACCAGGACCTCACCGCCTCGCTGTACACGCTGCTGTCCCAGCGGTACCGGCTCCAGCTGGAGTCGGGCACGCAGACGGTGCTGGCCGACGACGCCGACGCCGAAACCGCGCGCCTGCTGGGCATCCGTCCCGGGCGCTCGCTGCTGGTGTTCCGGCGGATCTCCACCGCGCGCGGACGACCGGTGGAGGACATGACCTCCTGGTACCGCGGTGATCGATATCAGGTGACCATGCAGCTCGACCGCGAACCGGGCGAGCCGTGAGGCGAGAACCGGACAAGACGAACCAGCGCACCACCGACATCGTTTGCAATGATCTCCCAACCCCGGTGAACCAAGCAGGAGGTATCCGATGAGTTCCACCGCCGCCAAGGCGAAGGGGAGCAACAGAGGACTCGCGCAACTGCAGCGCATCGGCCGCAGCCTCATGCTGCCGATCGCGGTGCTGCCCGCCGCCGCGCTGCTGCAGCGGCTCGGCCAGGACGACCTGCTCGGCGCGGAAGGCCTCGGAGCCTCCCTGACCTGGTTGCAGACGGTCGCCGGTGTCATCGGCGCTGCCGGTGGCGCGCTGTTCGACAACCTGCCGCTGCTGTTCGCCATCGGTGTCGCGATCGGCTTCGCGAAGAAGGCCGACGGCTCGACGGCCCTGTCCGGCGCGGTCGGCTACCTGGTGCTGCACGGCGTGCTGACCCAGATCGCCGGGACCGAGGAGGGGACCTCGCTCAACAAGAGCCCCTACGGCGTGCTCGGCGGCATCGTCGCCGGTCTGGTGGCGGCCTGGCTGTGGCAGCGCTACCACCGCATCAAGCTGCCGGACTACCTGGGCTTCTTCGGCGGCCGGCGGTTCGTGCCGATCGTGACCGCGGTGGCGATGCTGATCATCGGCGTGGTCATGGGCCTGCTGTTCCCGCTGTTCGACGCCCTGCTCACCGCCTTCTCGGACGCGGTCACCCAGCAGGCGGTCATCGGTGGCGGGCTCTACGGCCTGATCAACCGGCTGCTGCTGCCGTTCGGGCTGCACCACATCCCGAACAACGTGGTCTGGTTCCTCTTCGGCGACTACCACGGCGAGAAGGGCGACATCGCGCGCTTCTTCGCGGGCGACCCCACTGCCGGGACGTTCATGACCGGCTTCTTCCCGATCTTCATGTTCGCGCTGCCCGCCGCGGCGCTGGCGATCTGGCAGTCGGCCAAGCCGGAGCAGCGCAAGGTCGTCGGCGGCGTGATGATCTCGGTCGCGCTGACCTCGTTCCTGACCGGTGTCACCGAGCCGCTGGAGTTCTCGTTCATCTTCGTCGCGTGGCCGCTGCTGCTGATCCACGCGGTGCTGACCGGAACCTCGCTGGCGCTGGTCAACGCGCTGGACATCCACTCCGGCTTCGGGTTCTCCGCCGGTGCGATCGACTACCTGCTCAACTTCGGCATCTCCCAGGGCTCGATCTGGCTGATCCCGATCGGGCTGGGCTACGCGGTCGTCTACTACGTGGTGTTCCGGTTCGTCATCACCAAGTGGAACCTGCGCACCCCGGGTCGCGAGGAGGACGACAGCGCCTCGGCCGATGCGGATAATGCCGGTGGGGGCGCTGCGCCGGCCACCGAGAAGAAGTGAGGCGGCGCGGGTCGGTGCCCCCGCCCCCGACGAAGGAGAGACATGTCTGAACGACGGGTCACCGTAGCGAGCAAGGTCGGGATTCACGCGCGGCCCGCGGCCCTGCTGGCCAAGACGGCCGCGGCCCAACCCGTGGTGATCACCATCCGCAAGGAGGGCAACGAACCCGTCGAGGCGGGCAGCATCCTCGGTCTGATGACCCTGGGCGCCTCCCACGGCGACGAGGTGATCCTGGCGGCCGAGGGCGAGGGCGCCGAGGCGGCCCTCGACGAGGTCGCCAAGCTCGTGGCGACCGACATGGACTGATCCCGGACCGACACGACGGCGGCGCTTCCCTCCCCGGGAGCGCCGCCGTTTTTCGTCTAAGACCGGTTCACGAGGAGCGGCGCGCGGAGTCCACGGAACCGCTCAGGTTCCGCCACCCGCACCGCCGAGCAAAGCAACCCCTCGACAGCCCCTACAGGGGCAGGGCGTGGCCGGTGGCTGCGGCGAGGGCGTCCCGCATGGTGGTGCGCGGAGCCTCCTGCCCGGTGAAGTGCTCGACCTGGCCGAACGCCTGGTGCAGCAGCATGTCCAATCCGGTCGCCAACCGGCCTCCGACAGCGCCGACGGCCTCTGCCAGCGGCGTCGGCCAGGGGTGGTAGACGACGTCGAGCACGCACGCGGCCTTCGCGAGATCCGCCGCGTGGGCGTCCACCGCGCCCGCCGGGAGCGTGGAGACGACCACGTCGTGGCTGGTCGCAGCGTCGGCGAGGTTGATCGAGTCGAGCCGTTCGACCCGGACCCGCAGCCCGATCCGCTCGGCGGCCTCCAGCGCCTCGGCCGCCCGGGAGGGCTCGCGCACCGCCAACGTCGCCTCGGACAGGCCCAGATCGGCGAACGCCGCCAGCGTCGCCACCGCCGTGCCGCCCGCGCCGAGGATCAGACCCGCGTGACCGCCGGTGAAACCACCCGCCACCCGCAGGGCCCCGACGACGCCGTCCACGTCTGTGCAGTCGGCGAACCAGCTCCCGTCCGGCCGGTGGACCAGCGTGTTCGCCGCCCCCACCGCCTCGGCGCGGTCGGCGACCTCATCGGCCACCCGCAGCGCCGCGCGCTTGCCCGGCATCGTCACCGACAGCCCGGCCCACTCCGGGCCGAGACCGCCGACGAACTGCACCAGCCGCTCGGCGTCCGCCTCGACGCGCTCGTAGGTCCAGGGCAGACCGAGCGCGCCGTAGGCGGCACCGTGCAGGACCGGGGACAGCGAGTGCTCGACAGGTTTGCCCAGCACCGCAGCCCGGCGCACCGCTGCCTCCTGCTGATCAGAAAGCGCCACGTTCCTGCGCTTCCTTGATGAAGGCGTCGTGCTCCTGCTGGTTCTTCGCGAAGCAGGAGGTCCCGTCCGGGTAGCACTTCACGAAGTAGCGCCACTCGCCCTCGGCCGGCCGCTCGGCCGCCCGCAGCGCCTCCTTGCTGAACGCCGAGATCGGCGTCGGCGGCAGCCCGTAGTTCATGTAGGTGTTGTACGGGCCGGGGCGCTGCCGGTCGGAGCTGTTGGTCAGCAGCGTCGGCTTGTCCAGCGGGTAGTTGATCGTGGAGTCCAGGCCCAGCTTCATCGCGGGCTGGCCGATCCGGTTCTCGATCACCCGCGCGATCTTCGGGAAGTCCTTCTCCAGCCCCTCGCTCTGCGTCAGCGAAGCGATGATCATCAGCTCGTACGGCGAATGACCGCTGCCCTCAGCGAGCTTCGGCAGACCGGCCGCTTCCAGCTGCGCCGCCGACTTGGTGACCACGTCGCGCAGCACGTTCTCGGCGGACTCACCGGGCTTGACGTCGTAGATGCCCGGCATGATCAGGCCTTCCAGCCGCCGCCGGGGCTCGGCCTTGGACGCGTCGGCCACGGCCCACTCCGGCACGCCCAGCGCGGCCAGGTCCGCGGTCTCGGCCGCGGCGTGCATCTCCTCGGAGGTGGTGCACTTCTCGTTCTTGTTCGCGCAGGTCGCCTCGGCGAGCCTGGTGAGGATGCCCGGCGTGTTGCCGCCGTTGGGCGCGGCCTGGTCCTCCAGCCGCATGCCGCCGCGGATGTCGACCCGGCCCACCTTCGCGTCGGCCGACAGGATGTGGCTGACCGCGGCCTTGCCCGACATCTTGCTGCGCATCAGGTAGTAACCGGGCTGGATCGAGTTGATCCGCTTGTTCTCCGCCGACGCGGAGGTGAACGCCTTGGTGCTGGCCACCACGTCCTTCTCGGACAGCGTCTTGCCGATGTCACCCACGGTGTCGCCGGAGGCGACCTCGATGACGACGCTGCCGGTGCCCTCGCCGTCGTAGTCCTCGTAGCCGCCGATCCGCATGATCTGCAGCGCTCCGTACCCCACACCGCCGCCGACCAGCACCAGCACGAACAGGCCGGCCAGGGCGGTCACCCATCGGCGCCTCTTGCGACGTCGGAAGCGTTCCGGATCGGGGCGCCGTCGCCGGTGGTCCCCGGGCTCGTCCGCGAACAGTCCGAGATCATCGGTCACGGGAGTTCCTCTCGTGTTCTCTGCCCCCGGCCGTCCAGGTACGCCTGCAAGATCTCCACCGCTGCCGCCTGGTCAACGACGGCGCGCTGCTTCTTCCCCCGCACGCCGCGTTTCGACAGCTTCCGGCTGGCCGTCACCGTGGTCAACCGCTCGTCGTGAAACCGCACCGGAACCGGCGCGACCTTCTCCACCAGCGCAGCCCCGTAGGACTGCGCGATCTCCGCGGCGGAACCGTGCCTGCCCGCCAACGTCTTCGGCAGGCCGATCACGATCTCCACCACGTCGTGCTCGGAGACGAGGTCGGCGATCTTGGCGAGATCGCTGCCGCCTTCCTCGTCCCGTCGCAACGTCTCCAACGGGGTCGCCAGCATCGGAGCGGGATCGCTCAGCGCGATTCCGACCCGGACCGCCCCGACGTCGACACCGAGCCGACGTCCCGGGCCGGGATCCGCCTGCTGGTGCTCGTTCACCCGCCTGCCACCACCCGGTCGACGCCGGTGCGCAGCGCACCGATGGCCGCGGTGATGCCCGCGGGGTTCGAGCCGCCGCCCTGGGCCATGTCCGGCTTGCCGCCCCCGCGACCGCCGACCTCGGCGGCGAAGCTGGGAACGAGCTTGCCCGCCGCGATGCCCTTGTCGCGGGCCGCGTCGTTGACGCCGACCACGAAGCTGACCTTGCCCTCCTCGGCGGAGAACAGCGCCACCACCGAGGGGCGCGAGCCCAGCCGGCCGCGGATCTCACCGGCCAGCGCGCGCAGCGCGTTGCCGTCCACGCCGTCCGGGACCTGCTCGGCCACCAGCGTCACGCCGTGCACGTCGGTGCCCTTGTCGGCGAGCTCTCCGGCGGAGTTGAGCACCTGGGAGATGCGCAGCTGCGCGAGCTCCTTCTCGGCGCTGCGCAGCTTGCTGACCACGCCCTGGATGCGCTCGGGCAGCTCCTCGGCCGGAACCTTGAACTGCTCGGCGAGCTGGGTGACCAGCAGGTGCTCCTTGCTGATGTGGCGCATCGCGTCCATGCCCACCAGCGCCTCGACGCGGTGCACGCCGGAACCGACCGAGGAGTCCGACACCAGCTTGACCAGGCCGAGGTGGCCGATGCGCGGCACGTGGGTGCCACCGCACAGCTCGCGGGAGTAGTCGCCCATGTCGACCACGCGGACCTGGTCGCCGTACTTCTCGCCGAACAGCGCCATCGCACCGAGCTCCATGGCCCGGTCCATGCTGGTCGTGTAGGCGTTGACCTCGACGTCGGTCTGCAGGTAGTCGTTGACCTCCTCCTCGACCCCGGCCAGCACGTCGGCCGACACCGACGAGGGCACGGTGAAGTCGAAGCGCATCCGGCCCGGCGAGTTCAGCGAACCGGCCTGCGCGGCGCGCTTGCCGTAGGCGCTGCGCACGGCCGCGTGCACCAGGTGCGTCGCGGAGTGCGAGCGCTCGATGGACTGGCGGCGGTGGGCGTCGACGGCGGCCTCCAGCGTGGTGTCCACGCCGAGCTCGCCTTCCAGGACCTTCGCGCGGTGCACGAACAGGCCGGGCACGCTGCGCTGCACGTCGAGCACCTCGACCGCGACGCCCGGGCCGACCAGCTTGCCGGTGTCGGCGATCTGGCCACCGCCCTCGGCGTAGAACGGGGTGCGGTCGAGCACCAGCTCCACCTCGGTCCCGGCCGAGGCGCGGGACGCGGGCTGACCGTCGACGAGCAGGCCCAGCACGCGGCTGTGCGACTGCAGGTCGGTGTAGCCGATGAACTCGGTGGTGCCGTGCTGGTCGAGCAGCGTGCGGTAGGTCGACAGGTCCCCGTGACCGGTCTTGCGGGCCTTGGCGTCGGCCTTGGCGCGGTTGCGCTGCTCGGCCATCAGGTCGCGGAAGCCCTGCTCGTCGACCGTCAGGCCCTGCTCGGAGGCCATTTCCAGGGTCAGGTCGATCGGGAAGCCGTAGGTGTCGTGCAGCTGGAAGGCCTTGTCGCCCGCGAGGGTCTGGCCGCCGGTCTTCTTCAGGTCGGTGACGGCCAGGTCGAAGATCTTCGAACCGGCGGTCAGCGTCGACAGGAACGCCTCTTCCTCGTTGCGCATCACCGAGTCGATGCGGTCGAACTCGGTGACCAGCTCGGGGTAGCTCGGCGACATCGCGTCGCGCACGATCTGGGCGAACTCGCCCAGCACCGGCTCCTGCACGCCCAGCAGGCGGGTCGAGCGCACGATGCGGCGCAGCAGGCGGCGCAGCACGTAGCCGCGGGCCTCGTTGCCGGGGGTGACGCCGTCGCCGATGAGCATCACGCCGGAGCGGGCGTGGTCGGCGATGACGCGGAACCGCACGTCGTCCTCGTGGCTCGCGCCGTAGCGGCGGCCGGAGAGCTCCTCGGCCTTGGCGATCACCGGGCGGACCAGGTCGGTCTCGTAGACGTTCTCCACGCCCTGCAGCAGGCAGGCCACGCGCTCGACGCCCATGCCGGTGTCGATGTTCTTGGTGGGCAGCTCGCCGATCGGCGGGTGACCGTCCTTGGGCGGCAGCTCACCCCTGATGTCCTGCATGAACACCAGGTTCCAGATCTCGATGTAGCGGTCCTCGTCGACGACGGGACCGCCCTCCTTGCCGTAGGCGGGCCCGCGGTCGTAGTAGATCTCCGAGCAGGGACCGCCGGGGCCGGGCACGCCCATGTCCCAGTAGTTGTCCTTGGCGTCGCGGGTCTGGATCCGCTCGGCCGGGATCCCGCAGACCTTCTGCCACAGCCCGGCGGCCTCGTCGTCCTTCTCGAAGACCGTCACCCACAGGCGGGCCGGGTCGATGCCGTAGCCGCCGTCGGCCACCGACTTGGTCAGCAGCTCCCACGCGTTCTCCATGGCGCCTTCTTTGAAGTAGTCGCCGAAGGAGAAGTTGCCGGCCATCTGGAAGAACGTGTTGTGCCGGGTGGTCTTGCCGACCTCGTCGATGTCACCGGTGCGCACGCACTTCTGGATGCTCGTCGCCCGCGGGTAGGGGGCCGGGGCCTCGCCCAGGAAGTAGGGCTTGAACTGGACCATGCCCGCGTTGACGAACAGCAGCGTCGGGTCGTCGAGGATCAGCGACGCGCTGGGCACCACGGTGTGGCCGCGGCCCTTGAAGTGCTCGGTGAACCGGTGGTTGATGTCGTGGGTCTGCACTGGGAGTCCTTGGGAATTGGGTCAGGTCACGGACACGGCTGTCGGTGTCGGCGAGCGGCCGGCGGCGCGGTGCGGCGCCTGCGTCAGCGGCCCGCCCGACGAGCTCGCCGCTCGGCGTCGTGCTCAGCGGCTATCCGCCGGACCTGGTCCGCGTTCACGACCACATCCTGCAGCTGGTCTTCCCGCTCCTGCATCCCGGCGCGCACGTCGGCCCCGAACGAGCCGACCGCTCCGGCCAGTTCGCGCATGGCGCCGCCGACCTGCTCGGCCATCCCCGTGGGGGTCGCCTTCCGAGCGGTCTCGTTGACCTTGCGGCTCAGCGCGACTCCGGCTGCGATGCCCGCGCCGAACCAGAAAAGGCGCCTCACTTGCGCCCCCCTTTGTTCTTGCGGCGGAAGTGCCGTCCGGTCGGTTCCTGCTTGCGCTTCCGGCGGGCCTTCAGCGCCTTGCTCACGCCGTAGGAGAACGCCGCCGTCTTCACCAACGGACCACCCAGTGTAGCCGTGAACAGCGACGACAACGCCGAGACGTTACCGCTGATGGTCTTGGCGTTGGAGGTGATGCCGTCGACTCGCTCCAGCTGCGTGTTCACGTGCGTGATCGTCGTGTTCGCGCCGGTGAAGATGGGGTCGCTGTTCTCCTGCGCCTTCTTGATGGCGGTGCTCGCCTCGTCCAAGGTCTTGCCGAGCTTGATCAGCGGCACCGCCAGCAGCAGGACCAGCAGCACGAACGCTCCGGCGACGATCAGCGCGGCGATCTGCGTGGGCGTCACGTGCCCTCCCGTATGTCCACGTCATGTCCTTGTCGAACCCGGCGACCTGCGCCGGTTCGTTGATCGTGCGCCAGGTTACCGGTGTATCCGCCAGCTACAAGCACCCGGGCCGCCGGGTCGAACCGCAGGTCCGCGGCTTTTCGCGTCGGACCCGACGGGGGCGCGCTGGAGGTATCGATGCGGTGACCGGTTGATCACGCGGTGACGGGTGTGAGCGGTTGCTGACCACTCAGGACGGCGGCGACGTTCCGCGCGGCGAGCTCGGCCATCGCGGTGCGCGTCTCGGTGGTCGCCGAGCCCAGGTGCGGGGCGATCGCGACGTTGTCCAGCTCCAGCAGGCCTGGGTCGACCTCGGGCTCGTTCTCGAAGACGTCCAGCGCCGCCCCGCCGATGCGGCCTTCCTTGAGCGCCGCGGCCAGGGCCTTCTCGTCCACGATCGGGCCGCGGCTGGTGTTGACGACGATCGCGGTGGACTTCATCGCCTCCAGCGCGGCGTCGTCGATGAGGTGGCGGGTGCTCTCGGTGAGCGGGCAGTGCAGGGAGATGACGTCGGCGGTGCGCAGCAGCTCGTCCTGCGGCAGGTACCGGGCGTCGAGCTCGGCCTCGATCTCCTGCGCCGCGCGGCGACGGCCGGTGTAGGCGATGTGCATGCCGAAGGCACGGGCGCGGCGGGCCACGGCCTGGCCGATGCCGCCGAGGCCGACGATGCCCAGCGTCTTGCCCTGCAGTCCGGTGCCGAGCATGAAGCCGAGGTGGAAGTTCCAGGGCGTGCGCGAGCGCAGCAGCCGCTCGGCCTCGCCGAGGCGGCGGGTGACCGACAGCAGCAGCCCGAAGGCGAGGTCGGCGGTGGCATCGGTGAGCACGCCGGGCGTGTTGGTGACGGTGACGCCGCGTCCGGTGAGGGCGGGGACGTCGACGTTGTCGTAGCCGACGGCCACGTTCGCCACGACCTTCAGCTGCGAACCCGCGGCCTCGACGAACTCCGCGTCGATGCGGTCGTGCAGCATCGCCACGACGCCGTCGGCACCTTCGACCGCGGCGCGGAGCTCGTCGGGGGTCAGCGGCCGGTCCTGGTCGCAGACCCGCACCTCAGCGACCTCGCGCAGCACCGCCACGGCGGACTCCGGAACCGTCCTGGTGACCACGACCTTGCTCACATCAACCTCCACACGTCGGCCTTCCCAGCGCAACGTATCCCCCGACGACGTCGAGCCGCACCCGAGCCCCGCGCACCCACCACCCAGCGGATTCGAATTTCGCGCGAAATTCGAGGGCCGAAGTTCCCGTTCAAATTTCGCGCGAAATTCGAAAACTCCCTGACCGGGCACTGCACGGCTGGGCGCGTGGACGGGCGGGTCCGGGGCCGCAGGTGGGTGTGTCCTGGCTAGTCCTCGTCGCGGATGATGTTGCGCAGCTTCGGGACCCGGTCGTGCAGGGCGCGTTCGGCGCCGCGCGGTGTCGGGTTGTAGTAGTCGCGCCCCATCAGCGAATCCGGCGGGTACTGCTGGGCGAGCACACCTTCGGGCTTGTCGTGCGGGTAGCGGTAGCCCTTGGCGTTGCCGAGCTTCTGCGCCCCCGCGTAGTGCCCGTCGCGCAGGTGCGGCGGGACCGGACCGCCCTTGCCGGCCCGCACGTCGCCCATCGCCTCGTTGATCGCGGCGATGACCGCGTTGGACTTCGGCGCGGTGGCCAGGTGGATGGTGGCCTGGGCCAGCGCCAGCCGCCCCTCGGGCATGCCGATGAACTGCACCGCCTGGGCCGCGGCGACGGCGGTCTGCAGCGCGGTCGGATCGGCCATGCCGATGTCCTCGCTGGCGTGCACGACCAGGCGGCGCGCGATGAACCGCGGGTCCTCCCCCGCCTCGACCATCCGCGCCAGGTAGTGCAGCGCGGCGTCGACGTCGGAGCCCCGGATGGACTTGATGAACGCGCTGGTGATGTCGTAGTGCTGATCGCCGCCGCGGTCGTAGAGCACGGCCGCTCGGTCCACCGTGGATTCGACGGTGCCCAGGTCGATCTCGTCGGCCCCGTTGGACACCGCTGATTCCGCCGCTGCCTCCAACGCCGTCAGCGCGCGGCGGGCGTCGCCTTCGGCCAGCGCGACCAGGTGTTGCTCGGCGTCCTCGGCCAGTCCGACCGATCCGCCCAGTCCTCGTTCTTCGCTGACCGCCCGCCGCAGCAACGAGCGGATGTCCTCGTCCTCCAGGCTGCGCAGCTGCAGCACCAGCGACCGCGACAGCAGCGGCGCCACCACCGAGAAGTAGGGGTTCTCGGTCGTCGCGGCCACCAGCAGCACGGTCCGGTCCTCCACCGCGCCGAGCAGCGCGTCCTGCTGGGTCTTGGAGAAGCGGTGCACCTCGTCGATGAACAGCACGGTCGCCTCGCCGGAGCGCCCGAGGCGGCGGCGGGCCTCCTCGATGACGGCCCGGACCTCCTTCACCCCCGACGACAGCGCCGACAGCGCCGCGAACCGGCGTCCGGTCGCCTTCGACACGAGGTTCGCCAGGGTCGTCTTCCCGGTCCCGGGCGGGCCGTAGAGCAGCACCGACGCCGGAGCAGCCCCCTCGACCAGCCGCCGCAGAGGAGCACCGGCGACCAGGAGGTGCTGCTGCCCGACGACCTCGTCCAGGGACCGAGGCCGCATCCGCACCGCCAACGGCGCGTTCTCGGCCAGCTTCTCCCCGGCCTTCTGCTCGGTCTCGGCCCCGAACAACCCCTCGTCGAACAACCCCTCGCTCACACGCAAAACGC